>JAWLDB010000160.1:0-6329 GCA_041686915.1 Bacillota bacterium | reverse complement strand
AGTAACTCGCTGACCGTCACCAACCGGTAACCTTTTGCTTTCAAGCCCGGGATAATTTGCTCCAGCGCACCTGGTGTTTGCTCAGTCGGATGCATTAGTACTATGGCTCCGTTATGAGCTCTCGGGACAATGCGTCGAACGATCCTGTCTACCCCAGGGCGCATCCAATCAGCCGTATCCAAGCTGCATAGCACAGTAAGATAACCCATTTCACTCGCCACGTCCAGCACAGTTTGGTTGAAGTCGTTATACGGCGGGCTAAAATAACGCACCTTTTTGCCAGTGATCTGCTCTATGGCCTCGCTGGTTTTGGTTATCTCCTCCGCAATTGCGCTGCGGCTTAACTTGGGCAAATGCGGATCTGAGTAGGCATGGTTGCCAAACTCGTGTCCGGCGGCCGCAATTTGCGACACCATGTCAGCGTTTTGAACGACCCATCGGCCGACCAAGAAGAAGGACGCCTTCACTTGTTCCTTCTCGAGTATTTCTAACATCCGGGGCAGGTGCTCGTTTCCCCAGGCCACATTGATTACGAGCGCTATCTCTTGTTTGGTAGGATTACCTTGATAAATTGCATAGGTGGAGTTCTCCCATACCGATTTCTCGGGCTGGACGTAGTCGTATTCAGGCGATACCAGGCTCTCCTGTTCCGCATTGAGCAGCTTTTCCACCGTTCTGGTTACATTCAGCTGTCTGCCCGCCAGACCAGGGATTAATCCCTTGTTTACGGGATCGATGCTCGGTTCTATAGGCGGCACTATAGTTTTCTCTGCTTCCTCCATCAGGATCGGAGTCAGTTCCCCGACTGTATATCCATTAACAGCAAGATTATGGTGTTCATTCAGAGCCAGAACTACCCCAGCTGCCACGCGTGGTGTTGCATCGCCGCGGGTGACATTGATGGCGACATAGCCCAGGGCTCCGACTCCCAATACTAGCAGTAACAGCAAACACAGTTTTTTCACAGTCTTCCCCCCCTAACATGCATGTAGTTGTCCGTACATGTCCTGTAAGGAGGTTATGGCTTTTCTCACACCAATATGACATTATAGCTCGCAATGCTCTTGACCCAAGATACTAGAAAAGCGCTGGGCTAACCCCAGCGCTTTCTTGTGCGATGTTATTCAGTCGTTTCTGAGGAGGTCGCGGCAAGCGCTTCCTTACGGGAGAGGTTAATACGACCCATACGGTCGATTTCTGTGACTTTCACCTGTATCTGGTCGCCGACTTGGCAGACATCTTCTGTCTGGGCAACACGGCCTTCCGCCAATTGGGAAATATGCACGAGACCGTCCTTACCAGGCATAATCTCGACGAAGGCGCCGTACTTCTCCACGCGTGTTACTCGCCCTGCGTAGATGCGCCCGACTTCTACTTCAGCAGTGATGTCCTCGATCATGCGTTTAGCTCTCTCAGCAGCTTCGGTATCTACGGCAGCGATGAAAATGCGTCCGTCATCCTCAATGTCAATCTTCACGCCGGTTTCAGTAATGATTTTGTTAATCACTTTGCCACCGGGTCCGATAACATCCTTGATCTTGTCTACTGAAATGGTCAGAGTCAGCATGCGAGGAGCATAAGGTGACAGGTCAGCGCGTGGCTCAGGCAGCGTTGACAGCATCTTGTCGAGAATATGCATGCGTCCACCGCGAGCCTGCTCCAAAGCTCTTTCCAGGATTTCCGGGGTAACCCCGCCAATCTTGATGTCCATCTGTAGGGCAGTAATGCCTTCCGTTGTACCGGCCACTTTGAAATCCATATCCCCGAGCGCATCCTCCAAACCTTGAATATCTGAAAGGATAGCGAAAGAGTCTCCTTCTTTGATTAAGCCCATAGCGATGCCAGCCACCGGGCGCTTAATCGGCACGCCGGCGTCCATCAGGGCCAGTGTGCTACCACAGATAGCGGCTTGGGAAGTAGAACCATTGGATTCGAGTATCTCCGAGACCACGCGAATCATATACGGGAACTCTTCTTCGGACGGAATCATCGGCAGGAGGGCCCGCTCACCCAAGGCTCCATGTCCGATATCTCGACGGCTGGGGCCACGCATTGGCCGGGTTTCTCCCACACTGTACGACGGGAAGTTGTAATGATGTATGTAGCGTTTTGACTCAGCAGCGCCCAGGTTGTCCAGTATCTGAACTTCACCCATAGCGCCTAATGTCACTACGCTAAGCGCTTGTGTTTGACCACGGGTGAACAACCCGGAACCGTGCGTCCGAGGCAGTATGCCCACTGCACAACTGATCTGGCGTATCTCTTCTACGCGGCGGTCATCAGGACGCATACCGTCCTGCAGAATTCGGCGCCTGACAATCTCCTTCAGCAAGGAATGCAGAACTTCCTTGATTGCCTTCTGTTGCTCTGGGTAGCTCTCTACGAAACGGGCGAGAGTCTCTTCCTGCACCGCACTGACGTTAGCTTCGCGCTCCTGTTTGATACTGGTGCGCACAGCCTCTTCCAGCTTGCTCATTGCGAACTCTCTGACTTCGCGTTCCAGGTCTTCCGCCGGTAGGCTTAGCGCCACTTCCAGCTTTTCCTGGCCAACTTCGGACTGCATCTGCTCCTGCAGGGCGACGATTTCCTTGATTGCCTTATGTCCGAACATCAGTGCTTCGATCATCTTTACTTCTGAAACTTCATTGGCTCCGGCCTCAACCATCATGATAGCATCCTTGGTGCCAGCAATAACCAGATGCAGTTTGCTCTGGTCAGCCTGTTCCACCGTCGGGTTAAGGACAAACTCATCGTCGATTAATCCCACAACTACGCCAGCAATCGGTCCATAGAACGGGATATTGGAGATTGTCAGGGCAGCTGACGCGCCAATCATAGCGGCAATCTCCGGACTGTTGTTCTGATCCACCGACAATACTGTGGCAACAACCTGCACATCGTTGCGGAAGCCCTTGGGGAACAAAGGCCTTAATGGGCGGTCAATCAGACGAGCAGCCAGAATGGCGTTTTCGCCCGGCCGGCCCTCACGCTTGATAAACCCGCCTGGGATCTTACCTACGGAGTACAAACGCTCTTCGTAATCGACCAGGAGAGGGAAGAAATCAATGCCCTCGCGAGGTTGCTTTGAGACAGTAGCGGTAACGAGTACATATGTGTCTCCGTATTTGACCAAGACTGCACCGTTGGCCTGTTTAGCTAACTGACCTGTCTCCAAAGTCAGTTGTCGGCCTGCTAACTGCATGGAATAACTATTCATGCTCACCATCCTAACATTCAACAGATACACTTATTATTTCACAGATAATTGGTAACATACAACAGCAAATTCAGCTTGCACAAGAAAGTAACTGGAATAATTTGTCTTGCTAGAGACTAAACCAAAAGCGGGAGTTGCCCCCCGCTTTTCGTTCACAGATGTGGTTTTCCTAAGCTACTTGCGGATGCCCAACTGCTCGATGATGCTGCGGTAACGTTCAACATTGTTGTCGCGCAGGTAGTTGAGCAGCTTGCGGCGTTGCCCAATCATCTTGTACAAGCCGCGGCGAGAGTGATGGTCCTTGTGATGAGCCTTAAGATGCTCAGTCAGATAGTTGATGCGCTCGGTCAGGAGTGCAATCTGGACCTCTGGAGAACCGGTATCGCCTTCGTGCAATTTGTACTTGCCGATGATTTCAGCCTTGTTTTCCTGATTCAGTGCCACGGGGTTCACCTCCTTTTGTGTTAATCCCCGCAAGCCAAGAATGTCGTCTGGAGGCAAACGGCAATCCTAGCAAAGCGGTTCATGTATTCACTTGCCAATGACGGTTATCACTAAACGCCCGTTGGCAATGTCTTTGATAACAAAGTCAAAATGCCGCCCACTGGATGCAGAGTATCCTCTGAAGCGGGTAGCAGCAGGAATTGTGCCTGGAACGTTGGCAGCAGCGTGCACCAAGTCATCGACTTTGATGCCGGCCTGTCGCGCATCACGCAATCTACGAGCAGCATGATTAGTGATGATTACGCGCATACAGCGGCTTAATGGCTGTTTCGCCTTCGTGCTCGAGCAGCATAGCCAACATGCTGTCAATGTAGGCATCACGCTTGTAACTGACGGATTGCCCCAGACGGTAATACTGCTCCATTTCCCGCCTGAGCCGCCAGAAAGAACGCGTGCGTTCAATATCATAGATGACAGCAAGCAAAGCCGATACGTTCAGTTCAGTCATCAAGCACTCCCCCTATTCTACCATGCGGTTCTCAGGGCGACAAGTCTGTCCCCTAAAACCCTATGCATATAGATACGGGAGCATGTTAGGTTGTTACGGTTGAGTCGTACCTGTCATCTGTAAGATGGCTTTCCTGTCTCTCTCCAGTTGGAGCTGCAGGTCCAAGAGACCAGTGAAGCGCTGCTCACCCCTGATGTAGCTAAGGAAACGCACCTCAAGTGTTTTATCGTACAAGTCACCCTGGAAGTCAAAGATGTTTACCTCAAGTCCAGGGGTTGCCTGCGGGAAACTTGGGCGAAAACCCAGATTAGCCATGCCGATACCGAGACCGGCAACCTCCACAGCATATACTCCCATGGGCGGCAGCACCCGCTCAGGGTCTACTGCCAAGTTGGCCGTTGGATAGCCTATGCGCCGTCCGCGCTGATCCCCCCTGCCAACAGCACCAGTCAAACTATAGGGACGACCAAGCAGCTCACGCACCATGTCCAGCTCACCCTGTCGGATATATTGCCGCACTCGGGTGCTGCTCACTGCCTCACCTGCGCAGACAACCGGATGCACTACAATGACAGGGACCCCATAGGGGGCCAAGACTTCAGACAGGTATTCGGGAGTACCCACGCCACCCCGGCCGAAAGAGTAGTTAAAGCCGACTACAACCGCGCGTGCTTGCGCAGAACCCAACAGAATGCTGTGAACGAAGTCAGCCGGCGACATTACCGCGAGCTCACGGTCAAACGGCATTCTAAACAATGTATGCACGCCAGTCGCCATGATTAGCGATGCCTTTTCGTCCTCCGTAGTAATAAATGAGACAGGGTAGCCCAACACTTTAGACGGATGTGGGTTAAATATAAACGCGACGGAGCTACCGGAAAGCTCATGAGACAGCCGTACTGCCGTCTGGAGCAGTGCCTGATGACCCAGGTGAACTCCATCAAAGTTGCCCAGCGCAATTATGCGTTTCTCCTTAGGTAGCTGTGCGAAATCGCTGGTCACATTCATTGAAGACCTAGTTCCTCCCCTTTTGCCACAACCTTGCGAGGCGCCAACACTCCTTCTTGGATGGATGCCACACCAAGCAGTTCCTTACCCCAATATACGCCCACAACTTCTGCTGATAAGGCGTCAGAACGCCTCAGCCTTTGGCCCTGCAGAAAACGAGTCGCTTCTACTCTCTCCAACTCAACTGCTGCCATGTTAGCTACACCGAGAGAGAGCGGCAGCAGGAACTCACTATGACGCATCGCTTCTTGAGCTCGCTCAATCTCGTCCAGAGTAACAGCTGTCTCAGTTGTAAACCGGCCGACCTGCGAACGCAGCAAAAAAGACAGACAGCCAGTGCCCCCTATGCTTTTAGCCAGGTCTAAGGCGAGTACCCGGATGTATGTGCCTTTGCTGCACCCGACTTTGATTAGACACTTGGGATAAGGCCCAGGTGTAAAAGCCAACAGGTCAAACTGGTGAATGGCAACGCGCCTAGCTCCCACCTCCACCGACTCGCCTGCGCGCGCGTACTCATACAAAGGCTTACCGGCGTGCTTAACTGCTGAGAATGCAGGTGGCTTCTGCCAGATGTTACCCCGAAGAGTTTGCATTCCAGCCTCTACCTGTTGCTCAGTCAGCTCCGGCATGGGATGGTAGGCTACTATGGAACCCTCTTGGTCCAAAGTATCGGTAGCGATACCGAAGGTTACCTCGCCAATGTACTGCTTTTCTGCATCAGTGATGTACTCGAGGAGCCGAGTAGCCTTGCCTACAGCTACAGGCAGTACGCCAGAGGCAGCAGGGTCCAGGGTGCCTGCGTGTCCGATGGCCCTAGTTTTAAGCACTCGTCGCAGCCATGATACTACGTCATGAGAAGTCATGCCGGGCGGTTTCAGCACATTGATGAAACCATGGAGTTCAGCCATTGTTCCCTAACCTCTCCAGGATAGCTCGCTGCACCTTAGCCTTACACTCATCCAACCGACCAGTTAACGTGCACCCGGCAGCCCTCTGGTGTCCGCCCCCACCAAATTCACGCGCCAGCTCACTAACGTCCACTGTGCGGCGTGATCTCAGGCTAAGTTTGAAGCGCTCAGGCTCTACTTCCGTCAACATGGCCGCGACTTCCACTCCTGCCAACGAACGAGGGAAGTCTATCAAACCCTCAAC
>JAWLDB010000159.1:0-6407 GCA_041686915.1 Bacillota bacterium | reverse complement strand
GGTGACTACTATGAGCAGCAGGTGCGGCCAGAAGTATTCCTGACCCACTGGCAGTATCGGACTACCTGGCTGGGAGCGCTGGTTGGGGCAGTGTTAGGTGGCCTACTGTTCTACTGGTTGGCTGGCAATCACCCGTGGGGGATGCTGATGGGCAGACTGCTCGCAGGCGGATTGCCTGCTGCACTCTTTACCGGTGCTGGAATTGGCTTTGCTGCCGGCGGTCTGTTAGCAGGGCTTTATGCTCTAGCCAAGCCGCTTCCACCCGACCTTAGGGATGGACACATGTTGGTGCTCTATGCTCAAGAGCCGAGGGGTTCCAGAGCCGCCCGTGGTATTGTGAACCGTCACGGCGGCCGGCTGCTGAGATAAGTGGAAGCTTAGAGCGGCACCGTTGTTCTTACGTAGTTAGCTTGCGACCTGGGGATAATAAGCTAGAAGAATAGGGTTCTACGACGGAAGGAGAGAAGGCAGATGATGTGGGGTAGTTGGTTTCCCGGCCGTTGGGGCTGGGGTGGAATGGGCATCGGCATGTTGGGTGGCGGCCTGCTCTGGATTGTGGCTATTTGGCTTCTGATCCGGGCTTTCCGCGGCCAAGGCTGGTCACATAGTGGTTCGCGCAATTATGAGGATGACGCAATGGCAATATTGCGCAGGCGTTTGGCCAGCGGCGAGATTACGAATGAGGAATATGAACGTGTCAAAGTGACCCTGAGCACGGACGAAAGAAGACGTTAAGTCGTTCAGCACTAGGAATGAGTGAAGTCGGAGAAGACTGACGTGATCTGGGGCAGGTGCGATCGAACCGCCAAATGGTAAGACGTAAACAACCCAAAAAGCAGCCTGTGGGATTGCTCCCAACAGGCTGCTTTATTATGCACGGGCGGCGGGTTGCACAGGGTGGCGACCCCTATGCAAGAATGTTGACGATCAGGCGCTGCAGCACTGCTGCGAACTCTGCCCGGGTGAGGGTACCCTGGGGTTCGAAGCGGTTGCCACCTCTGCCGACCATCAGGCCGGCCTGCTGCATAGCTACCACCGCTACTCGCGCGGCAGGCGTGACCTGGTCGATATCATCGAAGGCGATTACGTCTGCCTGCGGCAGTTCAATGCCTGCGTACTGCAGGTAGCTATAGACGATCAGTGCCAGCTCTTCACGCGTAGCAGGTCGGTTGGGCGCAAACAGCCCATCGCTACTTGCTGCTATACCGTTTTCGACGGCCCAGGCTACAGGCTCTGCGAACCAATCGTTCCCGGCTACGTCCCTAAGCCCTGCAGGCGTCTGTGCACTACCACCATCGTGGCGCATGAGCACTGTCACCAGCATGGCACGCGTGATTGGGGTATCAGGACCGAATCTGGTGGTAGAGGTGCCTACCAGGAGTCCACTATTTACTGCGAAAGCGATGTCATCCCTGGCCCAGTGGCCACTTACATCGGTTAGATGGGCCAGCACCTGCGTAACTGGCACAAACGCAACCTCGACCTGATGCTCACCGGGTTCTGCAAATCGGTAACGGCTAACCGGGCCCACCGACACCCCATCGGCCAGCACATCCTTGATGATATAGCCTTGGTCTGGCGAGATAGTCACTTCCAGTCCGTCTTCGGAAACAGTCACACTGCCACCAGTGTTATGCACCACATCAATACTACCGGTCAGCGGCAGCTGCTCAAATACGACTTCCACGGTATGCTCCCCTGCCTCAGTGAAGGCGTGGTTGGTCACAGCTCCGACCGACTCGCCGTCGACCAAGACATCCTGGATACGGAAGCCCTCACCCGGGGTAATCGTTACACTCAAGCCATCCTCACTGACGGTAACCGTGCCGCCGTTGTTCTGTTGGACGGTGATTAGCCCTACTGCCGGCCCAAACAGTGCTTCGATGCGGTAGGCCACTGTGCCTGATGGCAACAGGTAACTGGTGACTGCGCCGACAGAACTTCCATTTACCAGCAGGTCTTTAACGCAGTAACCTTTGTCCGGAATGACCGTAACTTTCCCGTCACCCGAATAGGTAACTTTACCACCGGGGTTGTGAATGATGGTTGGCCAGATGATGACTGGCTCTGAACCGGGTACGTAGTTATGGACATTAGTCAGGTACTCCTGAGTGGTTTCTCCGTCAGATGCTGTCACCTTGACCGTAATACTGTTCCAGCCAGCAGTAAGCCTGATCTTGGCCATCCCACTGTCTTGCCCGCTGATCTGCACAGTAGCCTTTGGGTCTTCAGCTACTGCCGAGACGGTGGTTTCACTCATATCCTTTACATGGACGGTATACTCGGAGACGCCTGCTACGAACTTAAGTGGAACTCCGCTCAAAGAGAGGCTGGCCAAGTTCGCGTTGGTGTTATCGGTGATGATAGCGTTGGAATAGGTGACAGCCACCCTGATTCCCTGTTGGCTAAAACTGAATTCGCGAGTAGCGACCCCCTCTGGACCGAGTTGGAGCAGCCCTTGGTTCACGGCTTCCTGATCGTAGCTCTGCAGGGTCTCGAGCTCATTGCCCTGGCTGTCCAACAGGCGGACGATTAGGTTGCCACTGCTGACGTTGACTAGCGAGTTGTTCTGCACCGTGACGATAGCCTTTGTTACGCCACCCTCGTTAGTCTGCTCAATGGCTACGTTGGCTTGCTCTCCATCGTTACGCAGCAACAGGCTCTCAAACAGGATTGACTGCACATTGTTGCCCTGGTAATACTCGATAATTTCATCGGTTGTACCCGCCGGATCAGGCACGGGCTCTTCAATCCAGGCTCTCGCGTAGAGATCCATACCTCCTTCCGGAATCTCCTTGCCCTCACCGAGGTAACCCAGAATGTTGAAGGTTACCTGTTTGGTGAAAGCGCCAGCATCTATCAGAGCGAGCTCCGCTTCATCAGATATGGTCAGCGGGGTCAATACTTCCTCGCTCAAGTCAGCATCACTGTAGAATCCGAGCTTGACGATACGGTTGGTGCCGCTCAGCTGCACATCGCTGAGATTGTATAAGGTAACCTGCAGCAGACGCTCGCCATCCTGCTCACGCAGTTTCTCGAGGCGAGAGATGCCTACATCCGGGATGGACAGATAAAGTGTGTCCGTCATAGTGTAGGTCTCGCTGCCGGCATCTGCACTAAAGGTCGCCGTAACTGTGTACGTCGGGTTAATCACCCGGTCACCGGGGATATCGTAGTATACAGTTAGCGGTATACTGCTGTTCGGCAACAGGTGCAGGCCATTAAAGTCTGCCAGATTGTCACCGACTTGCAGCGCAATATCCGTTACTGGCTTGAACCCGGAGTTAAAGATGGTGAACTGGACCGGAATGCGCATACCGCGCACTACTGCCTCATAGTCCACCGCCAACGAGCGGACTTCCACCCTGTTTTCGAAGGTGGCTGTCGCTGTGTAGAGGTGCGATTGAGGAGCAGCCACAAGCAGCTCTCCTGATTCACCCCTGTACTCCACTTCCACGCCGGTCGGCTCGTAACCATTGTCGTAGCTGGTGGCCAGAACGACCGCTTTCAGGCTGTTGTCCTCTGTGGCGAAGGCATCAAAGTGGTTGATCAGGCTGAAGTCGGGCATTTCTGCCACGTCGAGGGCTGAGGTTATGTAGATCCTTCCGGCGTCATTGCGGAACTTGACCGCCCGTAGCAAATCTTTATCTGCCAGCCTAGCCCCTTCGTCCATGCCCCACTGGTTGGCCCGCTCTGTCCAGAGAATGGCCAGATCGGTAATCTGTTCTGCGTTCTTAGCGAAACCGAAGTTTGAACTGATGCTGACATCTGCATACTCGTTTACGCTGCTGATGCTGTCGATGAAGTTGGTATGCAAGGTACCGGTCTGGTCAAAGGCACAGAGCCGGATATCGTTGACCCTGACGCCGTCAGCATCATGTACGCTGTACCAGCCGAGCACAAACCACTCGCGCCCGTCTTCAAATTGCACGGTGGTGATCTGCGGGTTCTCGTCCAGGTAGCTATCGTTGGTAACACGTACGTTCTTCTGTACCTGACCATCGGTTCCAATAATGGCATAGACGACCTCAAGTCCGCTGTTTACGCTCTCTCCCTCGTCGAGAGCAAACGTCCCGTTCAACGTGTCAACGGTGTAGGTGACAGCTGTCGTGCCATCTTGCAGCATGGCTGCTTCCATGCCGAGCACTCTGCCAGAGGTGCCATTATACAGAGTTGCCGGGGTACTCCATGCCCCATCTTCATAGACACTGTAGAGAATGCTATCATTGGCACTGAAGTTTAGCGGATCTGAAGCATCCGCCGGATAGACACTGCGCCAGGCAACCAGGACACGGTTGCCGCTGATGGCTACAACTGGAGCGAGGTCCGGGGACGCGTTGTTGGTCAAGCGGGTTGTGCTCCATGTGGTACCATCAAAGGTTGCTACCATTATCTCAGCACTGTTGCTCATTAGTGCTACATCACTGTAAGTGATAGGCTCACCAGCTTCTTTCTGCAGGCTGGCGCTCTGGCGCACCCAGGCTGCCACAGCCGACCCGGCGGTGCCCGCCAGTTTCAGTTGCGAATCACCATGGCCATCGCCACTTGGGTCGATTGGATTGCCGTTGGGGAAACTGCCGCCAGAAGCCCTGCTCCAGCGAACTTCTGTATCCTCTACGTCGGTGCTATCTGCATCAGAGATGTAGACCATGATCTGGCCGTCATCACTCAGGATCGGGTTACTATAGGGATAAGCGTTAGTCTGCAGGTCCTTTACTCCGTTATCCGCATCAAGAGACAACGAACCAAATCCGGCAGCACTATTCCAGGTACGGTCAAATTGCTGCAAGTAGTCGCGTTCCTCAAGGATGGAGCGCTCGGCTACCGGATAGGCTACACTTTCTTCCATAGGCATGGCTGCAGCAGCAAAGCCCATTCCAGACTGGTCTTTTGTAGCCTGCTTCCAGGCATCCTGTATCGCGTTCCAGGAGCCGTACTTCTTAGTCACTATGTCGAAGGACAGGGACGCAAGCACCTTCTCGTAAGAAACAAACAGGAACTTGGCCACAAACTCAATGCCTGTCTTACCTTTGGCGGTCAGCAACTGACCGTTACGCTTCGCCGGGTCAGCCTCCGGGAAGTTGAGCCAGGAGAAGGATGTATCGATTGAGATCTGCCCAAAGACACCGATTTTTAGTGCTGCCACCGTATAGTCCTGCCCAAAGCCACCGAAAGCACGTACGTACGCGTATAGGCGCAGGGTGGTCAGATAGAGGTTGACTGCATCGCGGTTGTATTTGACCTTGACCTCTTTTCCGCGCATTAGAGTAACCTTGTAGATGACTTCTGCTGTGCCTCCCACAGTAAGCTGGGCAGTCACAGGTACGGGACCGACCCAGCTGTTCCAGTTCCAGGAGTAGCTGACACCTCCACCCGCGTTAAAGCCGCCGTTTAGGATGATGACTTCCCACTTTTCCTTGTCGTGGTTGTAAGTTATCTCAGCTTCCATATAGCCACCGAGGGCATAATGAATATCTCGCGCGCGTTTACTCTTGGTATTGCTCTTGTTGTGGTCGTACTTCTTCCGCTGCTCCTTCAAATACTCCCCCTTGGTCATCTTCTGCACGTCCATGGCCGAAGGGGTATAGTCGAGGTCACTGTTTAGGCTGTTATCGGAATAAACGCCGGTGACGTTATCGTTATGCATGTTGCCAACGTTCAGCATGACAAAGGCTTTGAAGACGGTCGGATCGAGAGTGGGACGCACCACCATGCTGAACATCTCGCTCTCGACACCTCTGCCACTTAGGTAGTTCAAACCCTTGCCGATAAGGCTGTCACTCAGATTTAGGCTCCCTGCTTTGATTGTTGAGGCGTCCTTGATAGTCTGCAGCAGGAACACCAGGCTGTCGCTTTCGGCTACCCGCTCTGTATCAAACATGTTGGCTATGCGGAACGGCATGGTCAGTTGCTTATACTGCTCTCCGTTGCCATTGGTCAACAGCAGAGACATTCCCCTGCTCTCCCCAGAGGCTAGCCACCCTTTTGTCACCTGCCGGTCCACATGTATGCTGTGTTCTGTAGCCCGGATAGTGGCGAAGGGATAGTAGAAGGTCTTGCCGGACTGACCACCGGGGATCGTGCCGAACTGGTCCACGTAAGTCAGCTTGTGCAGTCCCTGTCCTACTTCTGCCGTTTCTCCCCACCATAGTACGCGGGCATTCAGGTCGAGGTAGTCCCAGTTACCACCCGGGCCAAGCTTGCCGGTGAAGGTACTCACATCGAAGTTGGCGCCCTGATATTCTGTCCATTGCGACTCTATAAAGGGTTTCTGCGCATCGCCTGGTCGCACGGCTGTAAGCTGAAGCGTAGCTGCGCCAAACCGGACTATGTCATCTGTGTTCAGGCTGCCATCCACGGTCAGAAGCTGTGGGTAGTAGGCGTCTCCGGGGAAGCGAACCTCATAG
>JAWLDB010000158.1:0-6439 GCA_041686915.1 Bacillota bacterium | reverse complement strand
CGTGCAGATAGCAAAGATACGGATTACGTTAGAAGCGATTGATCACCTCAGCTTTTTCCTTGCTGCCTTGGAGCAGGTGCGTTTCGAGTGGTTCTGCCGGACTATGAGACAGCAGCCATGTGGACAGAAAGGCTGGCGGAGACCTATTACAGCCGCTTTGGCAGCAGCATTTCCGTGGCGACGCCGGCTAGGCGGGATAAAGGCAGGTTGACTTTCATCGAGGACTTACTGGATGTGGCTCGCGCTCAGTCAGATTGCGCAGCGCCACTTAAGGCAGCTACAGAGCTCAAGGGTCTGGCTACCCATGATCATAATACAAAGCAGAGAGGACCCAAACCGGGTCCTCTCTTGCTACCATCTTCGTGAGTTGCCCTGTGTAGGGTACGCATCTTATGCGTACCCCAACGTATCCCCTCTAACGGGGCGGTGTAGCACCATCCTGATTAAGACATTCTGCAGGAGGTGACGTTTTCCCGCTGCCAGGGGCACATGACTTAAAGCAATACCCCCGCGGTTTTCGAACCGCGGGGGTATGACGTAATCTCCTACGCTTGTCCCTCAGACTCCGCTTCCACCGTAGCTGCAGTCTGGCGACGAGCTTCCGGTTCAGTGCGCCCTGCACTTTCTCTCTCGATCCACTCGTGGGTCAGTTGACCGAGGATTTCCACGCCACGGACGATCTGTTCGTCAGAAGGAGTGGAGTAGCTCATGCGGAAAGCATTGCTCGGTTGACTCTGGTCTACGACGAAGGCCAGCCCTGGCACACAGGCCACGCCGCGCTTGATACCTTCATGTACGAAGGGATTGGCATCCATGCCCTCGGGCAGGAAGGCCATCACAAACAGGCCGCCTTCAGGCGGGATGAACTTCACCGCCGGATGGAAGGTGCGCTCCATGGCTTCGATCATCAGTTGGGACTTGCGGCGATACAGCTCACGAGACCGCGCGATGTGTGCATCATAGTCGCAGTGATTGAGGAACTCGTTGCAGATATGTTGGAACAGTACAGTTGAATGTACGTCGGTGCATTGTTTGGCTACCGTCATACGAGGGGTTAGTGCTTTATCAAATATGACGTATCCCAGGCGGAAGGCCGGGGCCATAACTTTCGAGAAACTGCTGGCGTAGACGACGCGTCCGTCAGTGTCCAGCGACTTGATTGTTGGCACCTTTTCGCCTGCATAGCGCAGCTCGCCATATGGATCGTCTTCGAAGATGACTATGTCATATTTGCTGGCCAGCTCGTAGATGGCTTTACGCTTCTCCAGGCTGGTGGTGAAGCCGGTCGGGTTCTGGAAGTTCGGGATGATGTAAAGCAGGCGCACGTTCGGCTGAGTGCGCAGGGCCTCTTCTAGCTTTTCCAGGTTCATGCCGTCGGACTCCATCGGGATGCCGACTAGCTTCGCTCCATAGGAACGGAAAGTGTTCAGGCAGCCCACGAAGGACGGTTCTTCGGTCAGGATGGTATCGCCTTCATTGACCAGTATCTTGGTGACCAGGTCAGCTGCCTGTTGACCGCCGGAGATCGTGTGCAGCTCATTCTTGGAGAAATCGATGCCTTCGCTGGCAGCGAGGCGTTTCTTCAGTGTGTCGCGCAGCGGGGTATAACCTTCAGACATTCCGTACTGCAGTACAGATACGGGGTTGTTAGTGAGCACATCTGCGGTAATGCGGTTAATGTCTTCAACCGGGAAAGAATCGGGGGACGGATTGCCGCCACCGAAAGCGATCATGCCTGGTTGCTGGGTAAGCTTCAGCAGTTCGCGGATAATAGAACCTTGTACATCCTGAATGCGATTGGCTATGTTGAAGTTCATGAACAGCGACTCCTCTCTCCTTAAGACGGTTGGCCGGTGGATGGTGCATCGTGCATCATTTATCTTCAATATATCCCGCTTGTCCAGCGGTGTCAATGAACATTCCAGTCATTTACATGCGTAGGCGGTAGGATACTTGACAATGCAGTTTAGCCTCACCTAGTATTGAATACAGTAATATAGGAAGAAACCCGGCTTCGGCCAGGATAAAGAGTGTGGTTTTATTATGCCAATATTGCAGAAGACGACAATCAAAGAACAGGCTTACGGGATCATCAAGCGAAAGATCCTCACGCAGGAGTACCGGCTGGGCGAGCGCATCAACATCGGTCAGCTGGCGCGAGAACTAGGCATCAGCAACACGCCGCTGCGCGAAGCGCTTAACCAGCTGGAGAAGGAAGGCTTAGTAGTCGCTACCCCCAACAGTGGGATTAACGTGATTACTCTCTCGCGGCAGGACCACTATGAGCTGGCCCAGATGATCTATTTCTGGATGGCGGGTGCCTACAAATATGTAGTGGAAGTAGGCCGCACTGCCGAACTCTGCCAGGAGCTCAATACCATGCTGGACAAGCAGAAGCAGTTCCAGCGCGAGCGCAATGTGTATGAGTTTATTTATCATGCGGACATGTTCGATCGCTGCATTCTAGTAGCCACCGGCAACCAACGGCTGATCGCCCAGTTCGATGCCGTCTTCCCGCTGTTCTTCCTCAGCTCGCTCTACGACTACGAGGAACGCGACCATGACTGGCAGATCGGCGTCAACCAACACGAACGCATCCTCAGCGCCATCCAAGCAGGCGACCACGATAAGGTCATCGCCACGCTGGAGGAGCACTACTACAAACCGGTCTGGGATATGCGGATCCAGGAGTGATGGGGCAGGGGGACGTATAACTTGTCCCATTTTTGCGCTCATCTGCCATCAAGGGACTTGCGATGCAGTGCTGAAATTGAAGGTGGGCTTGTTTCGCACAAGTGCATCCGGCTTAGGGAGGATAAACAGGGTTGAAAAAGGATGTTTACATACAACAGCTAGACGGTGTTCAAATACGCTTGAAGAAGCCATTTGACTTTGGCTTTATGCACGAGTACGGTTCTGTTTTTAAGGTGTTTGATGAGCAAAGTTCCGGCAATCTGTGTTTTGGCGTCGAGATGGCAGGGAAGAGATACTTCGTCAAATTTGCCGGTGCAGAAACGATTAATTGTGATCTACCGGTTGAGGATGCGATAGCAAGGTTAAGAGCAGCTGTTACAAAGTATAGAGAACTGGAGCATCCCTCTTTGATTCGCCTTATCGATGCTCAAGAGGTCAAAGGTGGGTTTGCACTGTTGTTTGACTGGGAGGAAGGAGTAAGCCTCTGTAACCCTGACTTTTCTCTCGCGGATAGGTTTATGTCACTACCCATAACTCAGCGAGTGAATGCGTTTGAACAGGTCCTGCGGTTTCATCTACATGTTGCCCGATGTGGGTACGTTGCGATTGATTTCAACCACAACAGCATGCTCTATCATTATGACAGTGGAAAGGTTACCATCTGCGACATCGATTTCTACGCAAAACAATCCTATATGAACGGTACGGGACATGTGTTCGGGATCAAACCACTGATGTCACCGGAAGAGTTTCGATGTGCAGGCTTATTAGACGAGATCACCAATGTCTACACAATGGGCGCCACTGCATTCATGTTACTTGCCAACGGCGATCGCTCGCCGGAACGTTGGCCATTGAACATGAAACTGTATGATGTGGTCAAACGTGCCGTTAGCGATGCGCGCAGCCAACGTCAGCAGTCTATTGACCAGTTGCTAGAAGCATGGGAGAGGTCGAGGCAATGGGTTAATGAAGCGTCTAACACCGAGTAACCATCACTGTGACTTAGCTACAGCCCTCGCTTAAAGGCGCGGGCTGTTTTTGCTTCCTTTAGTATACTGCCTACGCTTCTCAACTAGTTTCGTGTAGAAGGATAGAGCAAGCCCCAATGTGAATATAAGGAACTAAAAGCGTGAGATGGAAGTGGCGGTGGAGATACATGGGATCTGTAATGTTGGTTACTTTTCTGGTGCTGCTGTGGATGAGCGTGGTCCTCTCCTGAACACGAGATGACGAGCGCTGGCTGTGGGTGAAGCTGTTGGCCTACTTTGCCACCTACTTATTCAGCTTGAACATTGGGATTGTGCACATACCAGTACTGGTCTTGGTGACATATCTGTCCATTCGCAAGAAGCAACTCGCCAACAAACGGCTTAAGCAGCTGGCTCTTGGCTTTGCGCTAGTCTTCTTCTTGCAGGCGAACTATCTGATGCCGGCTATTAGCTATGCCCACCTCGGGTTGAGCCGGGAGCTGTATGGAGCAATGCTGAAATTTCAACGGGTCGACTCCGTTCAGGTCTTCTCGCCGAACATGCCGTTCCAGCAAGAGTTGCGGGACAAGGGTAAATTCGGGGGGGTGGGCGTGGCCCTAGGGCTGTTCTCGGCGGAGCAGGAACAGCTGGAGATTGCTGAGCAGGAACTAGGCTGGCGCACGCAGCACGCACTCATAGAGGACTACGGATTCAACTACGCACTCAGAACGCTCCAAGGAAAGACCTATCTGAACACTCTGGGTGACAGAGAAGTCGCTGACGGATATGAGATACATGTGACACTCGGGAAGCTTGGGCTGGATTACTACGCGATCTTTGATACTCATGATGGGCAGAGTTATCTGAAGTATGTAATCAGGGGCAAGCTTCACCAAAATGCCTGGCCGAGGTTCCCCTTCTAGGGACGGGGACGTATAACTTGTCCAATTGGTAGCAGGACGGTTTCACCCGCTTTGCTCTAACCTTCCTGCAGGTAATATGTGCCACCGCCTAGAGCCTCATAACAGGCTATTGAAGGGATGAGGAGACGCATGAACAAGCCAGCCCAGATTAACTCCGGGTTTGATTCCGGACCCAGTGCAAGGAACACCCGTTCCCCTCTGGTCTACGCAAGACACATACCTGTCATAGTAGTAGTCTTGATCATGACCGCCATATTGGTGGCGTGTAAGTCAGAACCAGTTGCTAAGCCACCAACAGTTAAAGTAACTGTAGTTGAGGTCGCAGAGCTTCCCACTATTACTATCGGGCTTGGCGACCAGTTGCCTCTGCTTCCGGAACAGGCGGATGTGGTCTATTCCGATGGTACGGCTGGCAGGCTACCGGTGTCCTGGGATGTTAAGGGAATAGAGAACAAGCGCATCTGGGAGCATACCACGGTGAACGGAACCGTGGTAGACAATGCAGAGGTGCGTGCAATCACCCATCTGATTGAGGTGGTGCCAAATAGAGAACCGACAGGTGATGGGGTGGGTGGCATCGTTCCCACCGATGACTCGATGGCTGGGCTGGAGAATCTGGAGATGGAGTGGTCTGGGATAGAGATAAGCCAGGAAGTGCGAGAGGAACTGCGTGCAGTAGTATTCAGAGATGACTGGATATCGACAGCTGCGGCTCTTGGTGGGCTGCTAAGATATAACGGGAATGAATATCTCATAGTCAATGGATACCAATACTGCTTGGCCAACGACATTCGCATCCCTACCTACGACCATTATTTAGCCCTTCTGAAGGCAACCTACACCGGAAGGCTGTTCGCCTACTTCATTGAGAGGGACCTGTGCATCCAGGTGGACAGTAAGCTTTACTGCAGGCCGGACGGCGCCGGCTCGGTGGAGAGTGTCAGTGGCCCTACTCGCATGAAGGTGCTTGAGGTTAGTGAACAGAAGATTGCGGTCGAACGAAGCGAGACAGTTGTTGGACCAGATTGGAGCAACGAAGACGTTAGGCGACTGGAGTTCCTTTGCGTGGACGGCAAGTGGCTTCTGGCCAGTTATGGATTTGAGCTCTAGTGAATGAGCCTCAACCGTCCAACAACATACAAGGTTTTCTGGAAGAGTACAAGTGTTGGGATGTGACCATATGTCGAGTAGTCTGATGCAGGTCAGGGTGACCGGGGTGCTCATCGAAGCAGGGAGTGTCCTGATCGTCCAACAGAGAGTTAGCCCTGAGCGTACTTGGTCATTACCTGGTGGCAGGGTTGAGCAAGGAGAAACACTGGAGGAAGCGGTCGTCCGGGAGATGCTGGAGGAAACCGGACTCGCGACTGAAGTTGTCAAGCTATTGTACGTGTGTGACATACCAGCCTCCAAACCAAGCGTACTACACATCACCTTTCTCCTGCGCCGGGTGACCGGTGAAATCCGACTACCGACGAATGAGCTTGACGCCAACCCGATTGGTGATGTCAGAATGGTGCCTTGCGACGAGCTTTACGAATATGGCTTCTCAGAGCAGTTTTGCACGCTCGTGCGGACCAACTTCCTTGACGCAGGAAGCTACAAGGGCCTGAAGCGCAACATCGGCCTGTAGGTTGCAAATGGTCTATTCCTACTTTACTATGGCAATAATCCCAACGAACTAATAAGTAGGAGGCCAGATCATATGACGATGGTAACCAATGTAACCAAACCCAATGTGGTGATTACGGACCTGCCCGAGAAGATTGTCAGTCTGCGTATTGGAGACAGGATTCTACTGAACTCGCTGTATCCTGAGGAGATTAAACGACGGCGTGCTCTTGATGAAGTCCT
>JAWLDB010000157.1:0-6535 GCA_041686915.1 Bacillota bacterium | reverse complement strand
CTAGGCGATGTTCAGGGAGTGAAGCTGCTTAACCCCCTGGGATCAAACGCACGCAAGGCGGTTCCCCTGGCAGTGTTAGGGGCTGAAGTAACAGTTGTGGACATATCGGAAGAGAGTGCGCACTACGCCCGTAAACTCGCTCAGCACACCAGGGTGCCTCTAACCTATATAGTGTCAGACTTTCTGAGCTATGGCGAAACGGCAGAGCCGGGATCGTTTGATGTTGCCTACCTTGAAGGCGGCATCCTACACTACTTCCAGAACCTAGATGCTCTATTCAGTTGTCTCAGACGCCTGCTAAAGCCGGGCGGCAAGCTGGTGCTAAACGACTTTCACCCTACCCGCAAGTTCCTGAAACACCGGGAAGGGCAGTTTATGGTTGCCGGAGATTACTTTGACAGTGACCTGGTGGAAGGACCCGTTGCCTACCAAGACCAGTTCCCTGCGGAAGAACAAACGGAGTTCCCGCAGTGCCTGCTCAGGCTATGGACGATGTCTGAGATAGTGAACGGAGTTCTGAGGAATGGTTTCTGCCTGCAGCAGCTTGATGAAGGCCCTCGGTGGGATGAGTCGACGTTGCCGGGAGAGTTTACGTTGGTGGCGATAGCGGGCCGCTTTCCATCCTCCTCCGCCCTCGGTCTGCCATCAGGGTGTAGGGGCAGAACATGTTCTGCCCTAAGGGTTGAATGCAGTTCAACCCCTACATGAGAAGACGGCGGGTATGCGGTTTAGGCGGACGGAACATGTTCCGCCCCTACAGTGAAAGCGGGGGTCGACCGTTGGGCGACCCCTACACCCAGGGTTGAATGCAATTCAGCCCTACGAGACGTGAATGTGGGGTTAGGGAGTCGCGCGGCGCGGAGCGGGCCGGCCGCGGCGTGGCTGGTAGCAGGTGGTACGCGAAAATGAAAGTGTCCTGCCGGGCTTTTGCGGCAGGACACTTGTTTTTGGTTACAGGGTGACTGGTCTGCGGGGCTTCAACTGGAAGGCCAAGGTCAGCAAACTGTGGGAGAAGTGCACGTTCTCGACTACCACGTAACTCGGGAGATGCAGCTGGATTGGTGCAAAGTTCATTATGCCACGGACACCTGCAGCGACCAGAAGCTCAGCGGTTGATTGGGCTGCCTCTTTCGGAACGGTCAGTACAGCGATATCTATAGCCTGGTCAGCCAGGCGTTGCTCCAGTTCAGATACGTCGTACACTGGCACTCCATCAAGCTGCATACCAAACAGCTCAGGGTTGGAGTCAAAGGCATACACAAACTGGAACCCCTTGCCGGCAAAGCCAGGATAGCTAAGTAAGCTGCGCCCCAACCTACCTACTCCCACCAGGATCATCGGGCTGTTTTGGTCGATGCCTAAGATCCGGTCGATGCTGGTTAAGAGCACCTCGGTGTCGTATCCGTAGCCCTGCTGCCCGAAGGAACCGAAGTAGCTAAGGTCCTGACGTAGCTGGGAAGCTGTAACATTGCAGACTCCCGCCAGCTGGCTGGAAGAAATCCGGGTATGCCCTGCTTCCAGAGCATCTGCTAAGGCTGCCCGGTACTGCGGCAGCCGCTTAATGGTGCGATAAGGAATACCATCTACGTTGTTCTTGGACATGTAAGCAGCCACCTCCTCCCTCGCACTTCTACAAATCGTGGCTTTTTTTGACAATTACCATTCTAACCCTACTCTTGTCTATTGTAAATAGGGTACAAAAAGCCCCTGTCTCTCTATGCGAGGCAGGGGCTGCTTCCGTGACCCGCTTATTTCTGCTTCATACTCTTGGTTTTGATGTAGCGCTCATGCCACTCGAGCGCACGGCTCAACATATGCGGTGTATGGCCAGGAAGCTGTTTGGCTTCCCTTAGGTAAGCCTCTAGCTCTTCCCGATAATCCGGGTGGACGCAGTTCTCGATGATGCGCTCAGCCCGCTCAAATGGGCTCAGACCGCGCAGGTCTGCCAAGCCTTGCTCGGTCACAATCACATTCACGTCATGCTCGGTATGATCCACATGCGATACCATCGGCACGATGGCAGAGATGTCTCCGTCCTTCGCCACGGATGGGGTGGTAAAGATGCTTAGGTAACCAGCCCGAGTGAAGTCTCCAGACCCGCCGATACCGTTCATCATATTCCTGCCCATGATGTGCGTGGAATTGACGTTACCGAAGATATCTACTTCGATAGCAGTGTTCATGGTGATGGAACCGATGCGCCGGATGATCTCAGGGTTGTTGCTGATCTCCATCGGACGCAGGACGATATTCTGCTTGTACTGTTCCAGGTCGCTGTAGAGCCGCTTGAACCCTTCAGGTGAAAGGGTTAACGAGGTACCCGAAGCAAAACGGAAGGTACCGTCATCCAACAGGTCCAAAACGTTGTCCTGAATGACCTCAGAGTAGAACACCAGGTCGTTAAACGAGGAGTCCGAGAAACCCTTGAGCACAGCGTTAGCAACACTACCCACTCCGGACTGCAGCGGAAGCAGACGTCCCGGCAGGCGGCCGAGGGCCACTTCCTGCTCGAAGAACTTGATCAGGTGTTGCGCGATGGCCGAACTCTTCTCGTCGACAGGCGCGAAGGCGATCGGGTCATCCTGCTTATCTGTAAAGACGATAGCTTTGATCTTATCCGGGTCGATCGTCAGGTACGGACTGCCAATCCGGTCATCCGGCTTAACCAAGGGAATCGGTTGACGATTGGGCGGATCTTCCGGCTGGTAGATATCATGAATACCTTCAAGCTCAATCGGCTTGCTGGTGTTGATCTCGATGATGACAGCGTCAGCCACCTTGCAGAACACCGGGCTGGCGCCAATGGAAGTAGTGACGACCACCTGTCCGGCCTCGGTAATTTTGGCTGCTTCGATGATTGCGACATCCACTTTTCCGTAGAACCCGTAACGCACTTCCTGCGCGAAATGGCTAAGGTGAATGTCAGAATAGCGGATCTCCCTGTCATTCAGCTTCTTCCTGGTATTGGCGTTGGTTTGGTAAGGCATGCGCCGGTCAATGACCCCAAGCGCCCCTAGTTCTCCATCCAGGGCCTTGCCGACTGAAGCACCGGTAAAGAGATTGATCCGGAAATCCGGGTCATCTTGCACCTTTCTGGCTAAGGCTTCCGGCACAGCCTTGGGATAACCGGTGGGAGTAAAGCCACTGGTTCCCACTGTCATACCGGACTTGATCATGGTTGCAGCGTCATCGGCGGACATGATGCGATCTTGTAATGCCTGACACTGCATCCGCTCAGTATAGTTCATTGTGTGTTTCCCCCCATCTCCACTCTCAAGATAAAGTATATCTTACGTTGCCGCTCTCAGGCTACTTGCAGAAGTCGTTCTTGATCTTCTGCAGGTCAGACAGGTAGAAGACAGGGCCATCCTTGCAGATGTAATGCTCGTCCAGGTTGCAGCGTCCGCACTTCCCCACACCGCACTTCATTTTGTACTCGAGGGTGGTGACGATCTGCTCAGGTTTGAAACCTAGCTTCTCCAAGGTCTGCAGAACGAACTTGATCATGATGGGCGGCCCGCAAGTGATGCCGACGGTGTTGTCAGGGTCGAGCGAGAGCTGCTCCAGGTACTGGGGGACGTAACCTACAAAGCCATCCCAGTCCGGATGGGCCACGTCTACTGACAGGTTGACCTGGAAATCTTTCTCCGCGGGCCAGTTGCCCTTGATATCCCGCTCAAACAGCAGGTCGTCCACAGAACGGGCTCCATAGACCAGTTGGAACTTGCCAGGGTAATCTGCCCGGTTGTCCAGCGTGTATTGTACGAGAGAGCGCAGCGGAGCGAGCCCAATTCCCCCGCCGATAAAGAGCAGGTTTTTGCCCTTTAGATCTTCGACTGGGAAGCCATTGCCGTAAGGTCCGCGGATGCCGACTTCGTCGCCGACTTCCAGTTGGTGCAGAGCTTCCGTCAGCTTGCCTACCCGCTTGATGCTAAACTCCAGGTAATCCCGACCGGGCGGAGAGGTGATGGAGAAGAGAGCGTCCCCAATCCCGAGCAGAGATAACATAGCGCACTGGCCTGGCAGGTGATTGATAGGTGTCTCCGGCTTCACCTGAAAGGTCTTGACGTCGCTGCTTTCGCTGATGATGTTGGTTACGGTCGCATTGATCGGCATCAAAGGATTAAGACACATGGATGTCCCCTCCTATTTCTTGCAGTACGCGGCTGATGGATATCCCTACCGGGCAGAGTTCAGCGCAGCGGCCGCAGCCGACGCAGGCCAGCACGCCTTGCTTCTTCACGAAGTAGTTGAGCTTATGGAAGAAGCGGTTCTGCAGGCGGTCCTTACGGGTCGGCCTGGGGTTATGGCCCCCCGCCATGTTGGTGAAGTTTGCAAACATACACGAGTCCCAGGTGCGATAGCGCACGCCCTGGTCCTTGCGGTTAAAGTCACGGATATCGTAGCAGTGGCAGGTCGGGCAGTAATAAGTGCAGGTACCGCAGCCGAGACAGGTCATTGCGAGTTTGTCCCAGAGTGGGGACTTGAAAAGTTCATCCATCTTGTTTTGAACTTGCTCTGGGGATAACTGCCCGGCTGGGGCTTCACTTGCACTACGCAGTGGCAAGGGGTCAGCCACTACAAAGCTTTGCAGGTCAAGCAGTTGCTCGACCAAATGATTTCCTTTAGCTGTCTGTGCTGTCAGGTAAACCGCGTCTTGATCACCTTGCATCATCAGCAGGTCAGCGGTTGGTACCATAGGCGAGACGCCAAACTCGCGGCAGGTGCAGCTTTTACCCGGCTCAGCACAAACAGTAGCAATGATGATGCTCTTTTCCCGCTTCTCCTGGTACAAGCTGTCTACTGGATCGGCAAGGAACACTTTATCTATCAGCTCGACACTCTTGATGTCGCAGGACTTGGCCCCGAGTATTATCTGCAGGCTCATCGCCTCGAGCGCTTCCTGCTCTACCTTTCTCCCCTCACGGCGGAACTTGATGTAGGTTTCCGAGTCGGGAAAGAAGAAGGATTTGATGGAACCAACCGTCGGCTTGTTATCGAAAGCGATAGGCGCTACCGCCTGCCGCTGCTCTTCTGTCATCTGGTCGAGCGGACGGAAACCGGTAACTCCGTCCTCTCTGGTTGGCGCAAAGGTGCGATACTTGTTCGCAAGCTGCTCCAAGGCGGCAAGCAGGCTCTCAAAGGATGTTGCTTTGATGGTTGTCATCGCTATTTACCACCCTTTCCAAAGAAGTCTGGCTCGTCGGCATGAGCATGCGACAACGGGGTGGGTAGCTCGTCTACACCGGCTGTGTAGTTACCATAGAACTTATCCAGCTCGCGCTGCAGCTTCTGGTGTAAGAGGTGCAAGGGAATACCTTCGGGGCAGACCCGGGAGCACTCACCGCAACCAACGCAGCGGTCCGAGACATGGAAGGAGCGAATTATGTGATAGAACTGGTGCTGAGCCAGCTGGTCCTTAGCCGCATCGATGTAGTCAGGGTTCTCCCGGTCAAAAATACAGACGCGGCAGGTGCAGACCGGGCATGCGTTGCGACAGGTGTAGCAGCGCTTGCAGCGGTTGAGTTGGCGTTTCCAGTACTCAAAGCGCTCATCCTCTGACATCCGCTCGATGGCAGCAATCTCCGGGAAGGCCTCCTGGTGGCTAACTGCGTCCCTGTGCTCTGATGCCTCTGCCTCTGTCAGCAGCACATCCACCTCATCTGCCGGCGGTGCTTGGTGCTGGCAGCTTTGGCAGAAGGGTGAGAGCTCTTGTGCTTCCTCTTCCCCGCGCTCACGCAGCATACCGGGGCAGTCTACACCAATCAGATAGACTTGCTCGCGCTCAACCCGGTTCTCACCAAGCAGCAGTTTGACCGCCCGATAATCGCAGCCTTTGACTACGAGGGCTGTTTTCTTGCCCTGAAAAGCATCCTGCAGCAAGTACTTGGACAAGGCCTTGTTGCAGGTTGTGTCAAAGCAGAGATTTGCTGCCTCCTCGGGGGAAGTCGCCACAAAGGGAACCGACTGACGAGTCCCAGCGCCTCTTGTGTACCCGAGCACCAGGTCAACCTCGCCTGATTGCAACAGCCTGGCGGCTAGCTGGCGGAGTTCTTCGCTTATCTTGCGCATCTTAGGTCCCTCGCTTTTTCGTAGGGTCCCATCTGCCGGAGCTTCTGGGTGAACTCTTCAACGGTGCTCTTGAACCGTTCCGCCTCGTTGCCGGAAATCCACTTGACCAGCAGGCGTTCGCTCGGTAGGCCGATGAACTCGAGCAAGCTCTTCAACAGCACCATGCGCTTGCGAGTATGGTAGTTGCCTGTATCGTAATGGCAGTCGCCCGGATGACAGCCAGCGATCATCACGCCATCGGCACCGTTCTGGAAAGCGCGTAGCACCAGCGAGGTATCTACGCGGCTCGAGCAAGGTACGCGGATGATGCGAATGTTTTCTGGATACTTCAGACGGCCGGTTCCGGCCAGGTCTGCACCGGCATAGCTACACCAGTTGCAGCAGAAGGCAACAATCTTTGGTTCGAAGTTCTGCTGTGTCATAGACTATCCACCTCCGCAAGCAGTTGTCGGCTGGTGAAGCC
>JAWLDB010000156.1:0-6598 GCA_041686915.1 Bacillota bacterium | reverse complement strand
CTGAACGGGACCTGAGCACCTGCCCGGGAGTGTAGAGTGTTGAGGTTAAAGATTAGCGACTCCATGGCTTGGTAGACGTCTTCCTCAGTGGAGTTTTCGGCAAAAGGGCCAAGGTCCTTATCAAAGTTAGGGAAGGACTGGCCTCCATGCATATCATTCTGCAGGCTCTGCAGGATGATAGCAGACAAGGCTGCAGCCGAGCCGATCCGTCTAGGCGGGCGAATAAAGCCATGTCCCGGGTTAAAACCATTGGAGAGCAGGCGTTTGAGGTCCGTCTGCACGCATGTAAGAGTCATCCCATACCATGAGAAATCGTGTATATGGATGTCCTTGTCTTGGTGCGCTTCGGCCATATCTGCCGGAAGGCCCTGTTTCAGCCATAGATAAGCGCTGGCAGCCTCGAAAATCTGCAAGCCCTTGGCCGAAGGGGAGTTGCCAACGTTAGCATTCTCCCGGTGTGTTTCCCGCATTATCTCCTGCATAGTACTCAAGAGTTCCAGTTTACCTTCCCGGAAGGACGTCCGCTGATTGCGGTATGTAATGTATGCGCGTGCCGTCTGATGCATTCCAGCCTGCATCAATGCCTGCTCCGCTGCATCTTGCACCTGCTCAACAGTGGGCGCTCCTGCCGGCTTCAGCTGTTCTAATCTCTCCAGTACCAGAGGATACAGGGAGCGGGCTGCCTGTTCATTGCCCTCGCCTGTGGCCGAGAGGGCCATGCTAAGAGCAGAAATGATTTTACTTTCATTAAAGGGCACTTCCCGACCATCCCGCTTGATGATAGTCTGGTACGCCAAGCTGGCTATTGCCATCTCTGTTCACCTCGTTTTCAACTTCTGGTACAATATGTGGTATACATGTGTAGGATATTAGCAAGATTTAGTGTAGCAGATAAGGTTGCAGGAGAACAAACCCCTTGCTAGTCGTCTCACGTGATTAGATGCGTACACCTTGCTCAATCTTACCTGCACGAAATATTTACTGGCGAATTGAAGATAGGGGTGTTGGCATTGCAGATGCGAGTGGCCGGTGTAAAGCTTGAGAGTGTTACTGACGGACCGGGAATTCGGACCGTGGTTTACTTCCAGGGTTGTCCTCATAGTTGTCCTGGTTGCCATAATCCCGACACACATGATTCTCTAGGTGGCAGCCTGGCTGAAGTTGCCGATCTGGCCGCACTGGTTAACGCGAACCCTTTGTCGGCAGGCATCACCTTGTCTGGAGGGGAACCGTTTTCCCAGCCGGCAGCGGCGGCAGAACTAGCGGCCTTGGTGAAGGCTTCCGGCAGAACAGTTTGGGCGTATAGCGGCTATACTTTGGAAGAGTTGCTGCAGGAGCCAGCAGCACGAGAGGTGTTGCGTTATGTGGATGTGCTTGTGGATGGGCCCTTTGTCATCGCTCAGCGTGATCATAATCTCACCTACCGGGGCTCTGCCAACCAACGCATTTTGACAAGTAGCGAGTGGCAGCATCTACTCAAGTGAAACTTTGCTTCAGCCACATGCGTACTAAGGATAGGGGACACACCTCAGCAAGAAGTCATTGACGTGGGCAGAGGAATGTCCCCATCGGGATGGACACACCTCAACAAGAAGCCATTGACGTGGGGCAGAGGTATGTCCCCATCGGGGTGGACACACCATTGAGGAAAGGGGACACACCTTGGCAGGAAGTGTGCCTGAATGTAAAGGTATGTCCCCATCAGGGGAAGTGTGTTCTGGGGGCAAAGGTATGTCCCCGTAGAAAGGAGAGATGGAAGTGAGTAGAAGGTTGTACCGCAGCCGCACCAACCGGATTCTTACCGGTTTGTGCGGTGGCGTAGGGGAGTACTTGAACGTAGATCCTGTGCTGGTCAGGTTGGTCTGGATTCTGTTGCCTGGCCCGAACATCATTGCCTATCTAATTGGAGCTTTGATTGTTCCAGAAGAGTAGCGGCGCGTGGCGCCGCTTTTCGTTTTTTTGCGGATTGGAGGCATGTCCCCTCAGGCTTTAGAGTATGCATGAAGTAGCTATAGCAGGAGGTGCTACTTCATGCGACGTTGCCTGGTCTTACTGGTTAGCCTGTCTTTACTGCTGTGGGTTTTGCCAGCCGCTGCTGCGCCAGCAGTTCCAGTGTTCAGCCGCGCCAAAACCATCACCAAAGCAATTGCGCTTACCTTTGATGATGGTTGGTCGGCGACAACATCTGAACTGGTCCGCCAGATTCTTAAAGTAAATGGCATTCGTGCTACCATCTTTCCAGTGGCTGGCTGGGCCAAGCAGAACCAACAGCTGATGGCTAGATTTGTCGCGGACGGGCACGAACTTGGCAACCATAGTGTCAATCATCCGGATTTGACCAAGCTCAGTCAGGACAGGCAGCGCAGCGAGATTGCAGGCGCTTCGGATCTACTGCAAACCATCGCTGGAGAGCGTTACACAGCATGGTTCAGGCCTCCATATGGCGCCTATAATGCAGCTACTCTTCAGCTGGCGCGCGAACTCAAGCTACAGCCAGTGCTTTGGTCGGTCGATAGCTGGGACTGGCGTGATATACCGTCTACTGTAGTTGTGCAGCGCGTGCTTTCAGGGGCTTGTCCTGGAGCTGTCGTATTGATGCATTTGGCCGGTCGCAACACAGTGGCGGCCCTGCCTGATATCATCACAGGCCTCCGTGATGCTGGCTATGCGTTTGTCACTCTCTCGGAGTTAGCGCAGATGGACCGTGGTGCGACCGTCAGCTTGCCTGAGCATAGCGTGCAAGTGGTGCAGCGTGGTGAGAGACTCCAGCTGGCGCCCGGGGTCGTGCTGCTTGCAGGTAAGGCCTTCATCCCCTGTCGGGCCTTCCTTGAGCAGGCTGGATTTCAGGTGAACTGGGAAGAAAGCAGCCAGACAGCCAGCTTCGAGGGGCACAGCCAATATATACAGATACAGGCCGGCAGCGCAGTTGCCACCCTCAACGGAAAAGGGCTGGAGTTACACGGGCAAGCAGTGATAATTGGAGGCAGGCTATATGCACCCATCCGTCCTTTGGCAGAGATGCTGGGGTTTGACGTTAGCTGGGACGAGTCGTCTCGTGCTGTGGTGCTAAAATAGTAGGATAGAGGATCACACCTCAACAAGCAGCTATTTTGGTGGGCTGAGGTACGTCGCCATCGGGATATGAACCAACGTCCCTGAATAGACTTAGACAGGGAGGTGGGCATGTTGAGAGTAACAGTGATGAGAGAGCCAAGGGCATTGGTGAAACGGGCGGCCAGTGCTATGAAGCAGGCAGCCCGCGAGCTGTTTGAACAGGGCCGGGACGCGGATTTTGCCAAAGCGGCCAAACTGATGGAAGAGATAAACAAGTTTTTGGGTGAGCTTAAAAACTAGTCGATAGGACCGCCACCTGCTCTTGGCAGGCAGGTGGTCTTTTGCTTCTATCCCGCTCACCTTTTGCGCGCTTCCGGAGTAGTATATAGCAGCATTTTTGGGGAGGCGTGAAAAAAGAATGAGAAGCAAGGGTTACATAGCTTTGGTGGTGATCCTAAGTGTCTGCCTTAGCGTAGTGCTGTCAGGGTGCGGCACGTCTACGCGGCAGGAACAGCGCATCAGAATTGCCGATCAGTTTGGGCTAGGTTACGCACCGTTCACAATCATGATGGAAGAGAAACTGATTGAAAAACACCTGCCAGGCATCAAGATCGAGACGGCCAAGTTCGGAAGTGGTGGCGCTGTACGTGAGGCGATGGTGGCTGGAACACTGGACATCGGTTTCATGGGTATTCCACCATTCTTAATCGGCTGGGATAAGGGGGTTAGATGGAAGATCGCCGGTGCCCTGGATTCCATGCCATTGTTGCTGCTAACATATCGGGATGACTTGAACAGCATCAAAGACTTCAAGCCTGGAGACAAGATAGCTCTGCCGGGGCCAGGCAGCAACCAGCACATTTTGCTGTCAATGGCAGCTGAAAGCCAATTTGGAGATGCCACCGCACTTGACGACCTGATTGTGGCGATGCCCCATCCGGACGCTGCTGCAGCGCTCTTGGCCCATCGCGAGATCTCAGCTTACTATGGAGCGCCACCATTTCAGTTTGAGATACTCAAACAGGATAAGAGCATCAGGGCAATAGCCGATGGCACCGATGCTTTTGGGGAGCAGTTCTCCTACATTATCGCGGTAGCAGCCGAGAAATTCCAGGAAGAGGAACCGAAGGCCTACAATGCGTTCGTTGCAGCCTTGGAAGATGCGCTGACCATATTGAGGGATGAACCGCAGCGGGCAGCTGAAATATTGGCTCGCGCAGACGGTAAGGTCACCACCGCGGCGTACGCCGACTACGTTACCTGGGAAGGTGTGGAGTGGGACATCACTCCCAAAGGCATCATGCGCTATGCCACCTTCATGCAGGAAGCTGGCTATATTAAGAATCTGCCGCAAGATGCAAAGAGTGTGTTGTTCCCCAATTTGCATGACCTGGTGGGCCCTTAGATGAGTCAGGTGAAGCTCCGGGTGGAATCGCTGTCAGTACGCTTTGAACATGGCAGCGGCTCACACTTGGCTGTGAACGATGTTTCGTTTGACTTACGATCAGGGGAGAAGCTGATCTTGCTTGGACCATCTGGTTGTGGCAAGTCGACAATCCTGAAGACAATTGCTGGTTTCATTAGGGCCGAGTCGGGGATGATTACCCTGGATGGTAGGGCGGTTACCAAGCCGGCTGTTGACCGCGTTGTAGTGTTTCAGGAGTTCGACCAGTTACTGCCCTGGAAGACGGTGTTGGGCAACGTGGAGTTCGCCCTGCAAGCGACCAATCGCTATCCCGCGGCAGAGCTCAGAGAACGGGCGCTGTTCTACATTGATATGGTGGGGCTGGGTAAGTTTGCGTCGTTTTATCCGCATACGCTGTCGGGAGGGATGAAGCAACGCGTGGCAATTGCCCGCGCACTGGCATTGGACCCGGAAATACTTTTGATGGATGAACCCTTCGGCAGCCTTGATGCCCAGACCAGGTCCATATTGCAGCAAGAGCTGAATCGTCTATGGGAAAAGACCAGCAAGAGCATTATCTTCGTGACTCATAGCATCGACGAAGCAGTAATCCTAGGAAACCGGGTAGTAGTGTTATCCGAAGGGCCAGCTACCGTACGCCGGGTGATAGAGCTCTGTCAGCCTTACGGCGATCCGATCAAACACGAGACTCCAGGGTTTGTTGCCACCTGTCGGGAAATCCGCTCGTTGCTGCAAGTGGCTCTTTAGGACGGGGTGATAAGATGCGTCGATTTTTCATGTTTGTCTTGTTGCTGATTATCTGGGAGCTAGGTGTTCGGCTAACTGGTGTACTGCCAATCATTCTCCCACCGCCGACAACGGTTTTTATGGAACTATGGCGTTTGGTTGCTACGGGAACGCTTTTCCCGTATATCTGGAACACGCTGTCCATTCTCTTGTCCAGCCTGGTGATTGGAGTAGCAGCGGCTTTTATGCTCACTGCGCTAGCTATCTTGACAGAGTGGGGCAAAGATCTGCAGAGAATGTGTACTGCCATGTTTAATCCATTGCCGGCCATCGCCTTGCTGCCGTTGGCGTTGCTATGGTTCGGCTTAGGTACGCGTTCGCTGATGTTTGTAATCGTCCACTCGGTAGTCTGGACCTTTAGCGTAAATACCTTCACCGGGTTCGTCACCGTGCCTGAGACGATGGTTAGAGTGGGGCGCAATTTGGGCCTGAAGGGTTGGAAGCTGGTGCGTAGCATTTACATTCCGGCTGCACTGCCTTACATACTGGTTGGCTTGAAGCTCAGTTGGGCATACGCGTGGCGTACCGTAATAGCAGCCGAACTGGTCTTTGGGGTAACAGGCAGCAAGGGTGGTATTGGATGGTTTATCTATAAAATGCGCTACAGCCTGGACACTCCAGCTGTGTTCGCAGGGCTGTGTGTGATCATCGCTATAGGCTTGACCATCGATGTACTATTCCGTAGGATCGAGGATAAAACAGTCAGGCGCTGGGGTATGAGCACCTAGTTTCCACAAAAAAGACGCCCGGTCTTCGCTGGGCGTCTTTTTCAATTAACGAACTGGGGTAGGCCTGTGTTTGCGTACAGGCTCCTTTGTGCGTGACTGTTGTTTGTTTTTGCTCTGCTGTTTACCTTGCTGGCCACCTTCCCCGGGTATCTTGGGGGCCGCGATACAGGTGAAGGCTAATACTCCTGCCAAGGCAGCTGCTATACCGGAAATCAGGAACAGGGGAACCTTGCTTCCGGCTACCAACAAACCGAAAATCGGTGGCCCGAAAGCAGCGCCAAAGAAGCGTACAGTGCCATACAATGCGGTGATGAGGCCGCGTTCTTGCTGATCGGCAGCCCCCGTAATCAGCAGGTTGATAGCCGGCAAAGTGAGGCCTGAGCCTATTCCTTGCAGGCTGACGGCTGCCATTAACAAGAAGAGCCCGGTGGTAAAAGCTGGTGCTACCAGCGAGACAGCCACCAGTACCATGCCAATTAGCGACGACCACTTGCAGGCTTTGCCGCCCTTCTTCTGTAGCAGCATACCACTGATATACGAGGTTGTGGCCAGAAACAAAACCGGGATGGCGATCACAAACCCCTTGGTAACTCCGCGAATGTTA
>JAWLDB010000155.1:0-6619 GCA_041686915.1 Bacillota bacterium | reverse complement strand
CAGGTGGAAGCGGCAAGAACTGCAGCTATGCTGGGCAAGCCCGTCGAGCTAAAGCCACTAACCGAGAGCATAGCTGCCCTGGATGCAACACTGGGACAACTGAAGCAACTGAACGAAGACTCGATTAAGGCATATAACGCTAAAGCCGTAGCAGACGCGCGGCGGGCGACCTATTCCATGGGAGTTATATCGGTAATCGCGGTAGTGATTGGGGTGCTGTGGAGTTCAGTAGTTGTGAGCCGCATAGTTAAACCTATCTCTCGCCTGACCGATGGCGTGAAGCATATAGCGGCAGGAGAGCGTGGATATCCGATCGATGTTGGTTCGACTGATGAGATAGGTGAGTTGGCAAGGGAGTTCACACAGCTAAGTGCAAAGCTGGCGGAATATGATGAGGAGAACATCAAACAGCTGATGGCGGCCCGCAGCCGGGCGGAAGCCTCAATCCAAAGCATAGAGGACCCTATTCTTCTGCTCAACCGGGACTATACCGTCTACTCCATGAACCACGCAGCAGTGCACCTGCTCGGGGTGTTTGAGAAAGACGTAGTTGGTCGCCACTTCCTGGAGAGCGTTAACCGACCAGACATCTTCGCTGTGATCAAACAAGTTATGGAGGAAGGCAAAGCCATCAGCCATGACACTGCCGGACGTGAGAATGTGTTGGCACTGGATGTGGATGACAAACAGCGCTATTATTCACTGAAGGTCAGCCCGGTAGGTGACGACGATAACGTGGTGGGTGTGCTGGTGCTCTTCCGCGACGTGACCAAGTTTGAAGAGATCAATCAGATGAAGTCTGACTTCGTCTCCACTGTATCGCACGAGTTCAGAACCCCGCTCACGTCCATCATGATGGGGGTTGGGCTGGTGATGGAAGATGAACTGGACAGGTTAACCGAGCCCGCACAGACGATGATCAAGGTGGCGATGGACGAGGCGCAGCGGCTGAACAAGCTGGTCAGTGAACTGCTGGACCTCTCACGCATTGAATCGGGCCGTATCGAGATGGAGATTGCGGAAGTTGGTGTTTCTGAGCTGATTGAACCGGCTGCGAGGCCGTTGGTGCCGCAGATGCAGGACGCAGGGATCGCTTATGAAGAGTCTCTATCCGCAGATTTCCCGAGAGTGAAGGCAGATCCGAACAAGATTGCCTGGGTGCTATCCAACCTGCTAAGCAATGCCATGCGCTACACTCCTTCGGGTGGGACAATTGCCTTAACGGCTGAACGGCGGGGCAACAAGGCATTGTTATCTGTGAGAGACACTGGAGCAGGTATCCCGAAGCATATGCAGGGCAAGATCTTCGACAAGTTCGTGCAGGTGCCAGGGCATGGCCAAACCGGTGGGGCCGGGCTAGGGCTGGCTATATCCAAGGAGATTGTGCTGGCCCACGGGGGTCGCATCTGGGTAGAGAGTGAAGAGGGAGTAGGCAGCACGTTCTACTTCACACTGTCGATAACTGAGGAGTGATGTCTTTTGAATGAGTTGATTTTGCTGGTGGAGGATGAGGATGCAATTCTGATGGCGATGCAGCTCTACCTGCAGCGCTCCGGTTACAGGGTGATCAAGGCCCAAACTGGACCGGACGGGCTGAAGGCGGCGATGTCGGAGCGTCCAGACCTGATTATGCTCGACTTACTGCTGCCGGAGATGAACGGGTTTCTGGTGTTGGAAGCGTTGAAGGAGAACCCTTCTACTGCGGACATCCCGGTAGTGATCTGCTCCGCCAAGACACAGGAGAGTGACCAGAAGAGGGCGCGGGAATTGGGAGCCGATGGGTTCCTGAGCAAACCATTCACCCCTGGCCAACTACTGGCCAAGGTTAAGCAATACTTGCCCCAATAAGACGCGAAGGAGTGGTATCCATGAGTAGAATCCTGATAATCGATGACGAAGAGAACATCCGTCTAACGGTGAAAGCCTGCCTGGTTGCAGCCGACTATGAAGTAGACACCGCCATCAACGGCGAGGATGGCTTGGAGCGTTTCCAAACCCAAACAGACCCCTATGACCTGGTGCTGTTGGATATGCGCATGCCTGGCAAGAACGGGCTGGAAGTACTGAAGGAACTGCGTCAGCAATCGGACGTGAGCGTGATTATGATCACTGCCTTTGGCAATGTGGAAGACGCCGTGTCTGCCATGAAGCTAGGCGCCGTGGACTACTTGCGTAAGCCCTTCACCCCGGATCAGATCAGGAAAATCGTCGGAGAAGTGCTTGAGCGCCAGGAGCTGCAGGCTGGAGAAGCCCGTGAAGACCCTAGCCTGATGCAAAACGCTAAAGCCTTGATTGAGCGTAGACAGTTCGTTGAAGCGAAAGAGGTGCTTAACCAGGCCATCGCCGCCAAAGGAGTACAGGCTGAGGCCTTCAACCTGCTTGGAGTAATAGCCGAGATGGATCGGCATCTGCAGGACGCGCAGAAGTATTATCGCGCTGCGCTTGCGCTTGATCCCTCTTATGAGCCGGCCAGTGCCAATCTGGCCCGTACCGCCCAGTTCTTCGACTATAAACGCAAGGGACTAAGGATGGAGTAGCTATGTATACTGTCATTTTTGGTTGCGGCAGGGTCGGCAGCCATGTAGCCGGTGCGCTTTCCTCTGAAGGGCACAGTGTGGTTGTGGTAGACCGTGACCCGGTCGCGTTCAAACAGCTGCCCGCGGGATTCTCCGGCTTCACCCTGGTGCGGAATGCCAGTGAGTTTGACGTGATGGAGGATGCCAAGGTGAGAGAAGCCGACCTGGTCGTCGCAGCGACGCAGGACGATAACCTGAACCTGATGCTGGCTTCCTTCGCACGCGACCTGCTGGGGGTTAATCAGGTAATTGCCCGGGTGTTTGACCTGAGCAGCAAAGCCGTGGGGGAGGCGTTGGGCATTACCATATCCTGCTCGACCGAGTTGGTGGGGCGGAGTATCATGGCGCAGATTAGGGGAGATGAGGCTAAATGAGAACCATCGTGATAGGGGAAGAGAACCTGGTCTACTTCCTCTCCAAGTCGTTAATCTCTAAAGGGTACGAAGTAACTGTCATCAACCGCTCTGAGGCAGCCTGCCACCGGCTGAGCCAATGGCTGGAGCTGCCGGTAGTGCAGGGAGATGGTACCGAGATAGAGACGCTGGAGGATGCTGGTGCCAGGTACGCCGACATCCTGGTGGCACTGACGCCTTACGACCAAGATAACTAGATCGCTTGCAAGCTGGCCAAAGAAGTGTTCGGGGTACCAAAGACGTTAGCTTTGGCTTATGACCCGATGAACAAGGAAGCATTTGAACGGGCAGGTATAACCATCGCATTCAGCATCACTTCGATGGCTGCCGGGCTGCTGGATCAGTCAATCGCTGCCGACAATATCACGCAAGTGTTTCCGCTCGAGCAGGGAAAACTTGTGGCCAGCCGCTTGATGATTACTGCCAAGTCACCCAGTCTGAACCGCACGCTGCAGTATCTGGCACTGCCCAATGACACCATTATCGCAGTCGTCTTTAGGGGTGATGACGTGATTATCCCTCGCGGTCAGACTGTTTTGATGGAAGGCGATGCAGTACTGGTCATCGGTACACCGGAGTCCCAAGGGAAAGTGGTGCGGATGCTGGCTGGCGACGAGGAGTAGGGCCATGCGAGAACGAGATAACTTCCTGAAAGATAAGTACCGGTTGCTAGCCAAGCTACTGGGAGTACTACTGCTAGGACTAGCCGGAGCGCAGCTGATTCCGGTGCTGTTTGCCCTGTTCACGGGGGAACGCGGCATAGTCTACCTGGCGTTTGGGGTTTCGATTGCGGTGGCGGCCGCGATTGGCGCGCTGCTGCACTTTCCAAACCGAAAGGTAACAGCCAGCCCCTTGGCTGTGCGGGACGGGGCAATTCTCGTAGTCTGCTCCTGGGCTTCAGTAATTCTGCTGTCTGCCATCCCGTTTCTGTTTTACGGGCTGACGGCAGCGCAGTCGATCTTCGAAGCTACTAGCGGGTGGACGACGACCGGTCTGTCAGTCGTAGATGTGCTAGCGGTACCGAATTCGCTATTGTTCTGGCGCAGTCTGATGCAATACTTCGGGGGTGCCGGCTTGGCCATCGTAATGCTGGCGGCGCTGGTTGGCCCTTATGGCATCGGTTTTTACGCCGCGGAAGGGCGTAGCGACCCGTTGTTGCCGCATATCAAGCGGTCGGTGACTCTAATCATCTGGCTCTATCTGGGGTACCTGGTGTTTGGGACGCTGCTATATGTGTTCTTGGGGATGGGCTGGTTTGACGCGGTGAACCATGCTATGGCGGCCCTTTCTACCGGTGGTTTTTCCACCCGGCCGGAGAGCATCGGAGCATATGCCAGCCTGCCGATAGAACTGGCGACCCTGGTACTGATGGTGCTAGGCTCTACCAACTTTGCGGTGGGGTATCAGCTGGTGCGGGGTAAGCTGGGCAACTTCCTGCGCAATATCGAAGTAAAGACGGTAGCAGTTCTACTGGGAGCACTCGTTCCGTTAACGGCGTATGCTGCATTGCTTCCGCTATATGGATCACTCTCCCGGGCGTTGCGAGTGGCAGTGTTTGAGTTGACTTCAGCCCTTACTACCACCGGGTTTTCGACGGTGTCGTATGTTAACTGGCCCGCTTTCGCCATCTTCGTTATGCTGATCCTGATGCTGATTGGTGGTGGCATCAACTCCACGGCTGGTGGCCTGAAACAGCACAGGGCCTACCTGTTGTTTAAGAACATCCTCTGGTCTATCCGGGCAGGCGTGCGGCCGAGCAGGGAAGTGAAGGAGCATGCTATCTGGCGGGTGGACCGAAAACAGTTTGTCAGCCGGGGGGAACTTTCCGAAATCAGTGTTTTTGCCAGTCTCTACTTCATAACCTATTTATTGGGCGTAGGAGCCCTGTTATTGATGGGAGTAGGCCTGCGTGAGGCGCTGTTTGAGTTTGCATCCAGCCTGGCTACGGTCGGATTGAGCATCGGAGTGACGGGCCCTGCAACAACTAGTGGCATCTTGGTGGTGGAGACGATAGGTATGTTCCTGGGGCGCCTGGAGCTGATGGTAGTGTTCGTGGGGCTAGGCAAGATGCTAGGAGATACCCGCAATGCCTGCCGGAAGACGCGTCGGCAGAATAGTCGGGCAGCCTGAAATGGCAGCAGGAAGAGCAGAGCGATGTGTGGAATGTCACGCAGTACAGGAGAGTAGAGAGAGTTTAGAGGAGGATTGCTAGTGAAGATTGTTGCTATCCAGTCCAGCCCTAACTTAAACGGGTTGACCAGCAAAATGGCGCAGGCTGCCTTAAGGGGGGCTGCTGCCAATGGAGCTGAAGTTGAACTTATGCATTTGAACCAGCTAAACATGATCGCCTGCATGGCTTGCGGGCAAGGCTGGGGTCATCATCATCTGCCGAACGAGCTGAGGGCAGATCAGTGCGTCCATACGGATGATTTTGCAGCACTCTATGATAAGTTGGCTGAAGCTGACGGCATTGTGTTCAGCACGCCGGTTTATTTCCACGATATGAGTGAGACCGCTAAGACCTTTTTGGATCGGTTACGCCGTTGTGAGTGGCCGCTAAAGCAAGAGGCGAAACTGCGGGGCAAACACTTGGTATCTATCGCTGCTGCAGGCGGCAGCGGCAATGGTGCTTTGGAAGCAGCGGTGCAGCTGGAGAAGGTACTGATTCAGTTTATGGGCTTGAAGCGAGTTGCTTCCCTGGCCGTAACCAGGTTTAACGCCGAGTTTCAAATGCAGGCCGCCGAGCGTGCCGGGCAGATTATGGTTGAGATGGTCCGTAAGGGGTAAGGGAAGAGAAACAGGGAAAGGGCTGAGCCACGTGCTTGGCCCTTTTGTGATACACTAACTTTGATAAATAACCTGACAGGGGAGATGCAGATGGGTGTCCAATTGATACCCTATGAGATAGATGGCGAGACGGGCCTGGATGTGCTGGTAGCGGACGAGTTGGCGACGGTGGCCGACTTGCTGGCTGCAATGCAACACCCGACCGATGACCCTGGGGTGTACAAGCCCTATCATAAGCAGCGCTATGCCGCCTGTGCGGGGTGCAGCAACAACTGCTGCAAGTACAACTGCATCACCATCGACCTGATTGCTGCCAAGCGCATGGCCGAGCACCACTGCATGGATCTGGCGCGTTTCGCTAAGGCATACTTACAGGTTTCTGAAGACCTGCCATACCCGGAGTTCAAACGCCAGCCCTGCCCCTTCCTGAAAGATAACCTGTGTTCTGTGTATCAGGGTAGGGCGCTGATTTGCCGCTTGTACCTTTGCACCCCGATGAGCGACCGGCTGGAGAAGCTGCGGGCTGCTGTTTCCTTTGCCGGGGAAGCTGCCTTGCGTGAGCGGCTGTTTGAGTTGTGTCTTGGTCCGAAGAGCTGGTCAGGCGAATACTTGCGTGACACAGCCCGTGCCCGCTATCGTCGGGGCGAGATTACTAAGGCAGAATGGCAGCGCCTGAGTGAGGAACTGGACATCCTCACTACCAATAATCCGTTTTTTACCGCCGAGTCTTACGAAGAGATCCTGCTGCGCGACTGCTGCCCGGAGGAGTTGTGGGATGAGCTGCACAGTGACAGATAAACAGCAAGCTAAACATAGGGAGAGTGATTTTATGTGGTCCGGACT
>JAWLDB010000154.1:0-6645 GCA_041686915.1 Bacillota bacterium | reverse complement strand
TAACTGAAATATAACACTATTGTCATAATTGTTTCAACACTATTGTCACAATCCCTGCAATCCATGTAATTGTGAAGCTTGTAGCAATTTCATGACAATGTCGTCACATCCAGTAAACATAAAAAAGTAACAGTCCCTGCGTGTTGCAGTTTTTGCGCACTGGGCTAATCCCTATAGGATAAGCAGGACTTTTGGCAGCCAGGAGCCAAAACTTAGAAAACACCGGATGACAAGGAGCGTGATTTTGACATGACGGACGCATGGCAGCCCAAGCGCTTTACCAATGCCGAGCGCTTGGCTGTAGCGTATGAACTGAAGGAGCAGCTACTCGGGAAATACGGCAGCAAGATCCTCGCCATAGCGCTGGAGGGCTCAACGGCCAAGGGGCTGGACCGGCCGGAATCAGACTTGGAGCTTAGGGTGGTGCTACGGGAAGGAAGGCACAGGTGGTATGCCTTTTTCTATCGGGGCATGTTCGTTGGCATCAGCTACAATTCGCTCAAGAACAACCGGGAAGACGTAAGCGGCATAGATTATACCTGGCCGGTGGAGAGCGACGCCCTGTTCACATCGACAGTGCTCTACGACCCGGAAGGGCTGTTTGATGAACTGCGCGCCAAGGCACACGAGACGGAGCAGCAGGCCGACTTCCGCGGACTGATTGTGGAGGCCTTGGCAGACTTGCAGGAACGAGTGCTGAAGGTGTTCAGCCTGGAAGAGCGGGAGGCAGCTACTGGTCTCTTGCCGCAGCTTTCAGGTGTTGCAAACTGGGCCGCCATCACGGTGGGCTTGGCCAACCGGCACCGCTACCTCCAAAGCCGCGCGATGTACGCTGAAAGCTTCGAGCTCAGTGACCTGCCTGCAGGCTATGAAGAGAATATGCGGGCGCTATTGTCCAATAGTCTTAGCCTGCCAGCGGCTAAAGAGACTGTGGGCCGCCTCTGGGCCAGCTTTGATGTGTGGGCCTCACAGAAGGGCCTTAACCTGGTGGATGACAGCCTGGATCACATCTAGCAACGTGAAACACGGGGACAGTCCCCGTGTTTCACCCGTTCCATCTCACTCCCACTATTTCAGCCTCAGCTTTGACGTACAGAGCGGGCAATGGTTCGTCTCAGCGGTAAAGAGAAGCTTACAGTCAGGACATTGCTTGATTAAGTGCGCGGCTATAGCTTCGCCGCAGTACTGACAGACCCGGGAGTGATGAGAGACCGTCTTACCACATGCCGGACAGTCCATTACAATCACTGGACGCCGCATCGCCAGGATGAGACCGATGATCAGTGCCCAGAACAAGAGGTTTAACAAGATCTCCAAGGGGATCCCTCCCTTCGCGCTAACAGGCTATCGCTTGATGACTGCCTGCTTAGGTATTTCAGACTCAAACTCGGCGACCCGCTCTTCTCCGTCGCGGTAGCGGACCCTGACTGTCATGCTATTAAACCCGTCATATTCGAAGAAGGCGCTGGCCTCATGGCTATGCCCGGAAGTGTTCGTCAGGGTGCGGAGTATTGGGCTCTTCTGGTCTATCTCTATAACGATCTGCTCAAACTGCAAGGCCTTCACCCTGGGGAACGGCGCCTGCTTGAAGGTGAGTCTGCTATTGCCACTGGTGCGCTCAAACTCAAGGAGGACATCGCCATTGCCCACGGTCTGCGCCAGGCTAGTATATCGCTCACGTTCAGCACGTACGTTTTCACCGTTTAGCCGCTGCACGACCTGGTATGCCATCCACGCGTCGGGACTCAAGATGAAATCCGCAACGTATGTCAGCGCCTTCTCTGACTCCTGCATGGCCTGCTCATTCCAGACGTCCCCATCCTTGAGCCTGTAGCGCAGCACCAGCTTGGATCCCGGGAACTTCTCCACGACCTGATAGCCGATGCTAAACCGGACCTTCCCATCCTGATAGTAGTCCGGATCCACTCCACTGATTTCGTATCTACCCCAACTTGGCTCAAGACTACTCCCCGAGCAGCTTACATGCACCGACCTGTTCTGCAACTCCCTGATATTGCGCCACAGGATGAAAGTGGTCACCAGGTTGGTAATCAGCAGAATGACTAGCCCGGCAGCCAGCAAACTGTTGGCGCCACTTAGCGTAGACCTAATTAGTGTGAACCGGCTAGTTGTTCCTGGCTTCTCTGGAACTGCCTGCACCTCGTTCCTCTCGACCACAGGCCCGAGCATGTTAGCTATTATGTAACCGTTTAGCACCTGCCCGCCTTCACCCATACAGCGCACCCTACTGAACCGCCCTGCTGCTTCAAACACCTCGAGAACCGTATCGCGAGGAAGAACTGTCACTACCTCTGCCGACTCTTCCGGTTCCTTGCGCAGCGAGGTGCTCGGCGCAAAGGTCTGCATCCGTTCCATTCCGGTCATCCCCTCTCCCATCACTGACCCTAGCCTTATATACTCCAATGATCAGCAATAGTTTCCATTATCTTGTAGATATGTTCTGCGCCTTCGGGCGCAATACCTTGGATATTTTACGTAGGTAGCCGGATGTGATTCAGCGAATAGGCTATATCAACCATAATAGGGAACGAGGTGTATCAGGGTGTTCAAGACCTACGAGGGGAAGATGCTCTTAGTCTTTGTCGGCGTGCTTATCGGCTGCATGGTCATGTCAATCGCTGTTAACCCATGGGCCCGCGTTCAGTTCTTTCAGAGCATCGGAATTGGCGAATGGGGATATAGGTACCTGACCACATTGCACGAGAAGATTGAGATATTTAATGACCGGTTTAGCGGACCACTGTGGGGAACAAGCACCTACTCAGGTTTTGGCTTGTTCTATTATGGGAGAGAGCTCATCTGGGTTATCTCTGACGACCCCTTTGTCCTGATAGCAGGAACAGATAGGCCCCCCGAAGACTCCCGCACAAATATGGAAAGGGTCAACGACAATACGCTGATCTTTCATTCCAGGGAATACCCGATCACCATCACGTTCACCAGAGTAGAGCCGGGTCCAGGTGAAGAGCAGGACTCGGGTCTTGTCTATTTCCGGGCCAAGGCAATCCGAAGATGACAAAGTCGTAAGGGCTGGAGAGAGACAAATCGTGGTAAGATTGACTGCGAGAACAAGGGAGAGTGAAAGGAGCAACCATGCCGTTTACTTTTGCACACCCTGCAGCCGTCCTGGCTATTCCAAAGCGCCTGCGCGAGAACCTGGGAATTAGTGGGTTGGTGATTGGCAGCATGGCCCCCGACTTTGAATATTTGCTGCGCGGCGTCCCGATTGCACAGTACGGGCATGATTTCGCAGGCTTCCTCTGGTTCAACCTGCCACTTTGCTTTGCGGTCTATTGGCTATTCGAGAGAGTAGTCAAACGGCCGCTGCTGATGCACCTACCTGTCCCCTGGGACCGCAAGTTGGCAACCTGGGCGCGCAGCAAGCCAACGCGCTCGACCCCTCTGGCCTGGGGCCTGTTTGCCGTGTCCGCTGTGCTGGGCATGGCTACCCACGTTTTCTGGGATAATTTCACCCACGCTGGTGGTTACTTCGTACGGGCTATGCCTGTGTTGGCCAGTAAAGTGAGTGTGCTGGGTGTCGATCTACCCGTGTACAAGCTGCTGCAGCACGGGAGCACGCTGTTTGCGGGGCTACTGATCATCCTCTACGTTTCCCGGGAAATACACCAACTGCCTGCACGAGGCAACAGCATAAAGGCATCCGCCAAGTTGCGATTCTGGCTACAGACGGTACTGTTTGCCGGCGCATTCACCTGTTTCTACCTTTGGCTGACAGGCAACCGGATACTTGACGTGGCGCTCGGCAGTGCAGTAGTTCTCTTGATCAACTCTGGGCTGGCGGGATTGCTGCTAGCCTCGCTGAGGGCGAGGTCGCACTAAGCGCAGCTCAGCGATTTCTGCATGTCGCGCTTGCAGGAAGCCGGACACCAAGGGCGAACTGATGACAGATGAGGAGGCGATGGTCAATGGACAGAAAGCAACTACTAAAAGGCAGGGTGTGCGCAGCCATCGACGCCCACCGCGAGCAGATTATCGCGCTGGGCGAACAGATTTTCCGCAACCCGGAGCTAGGGTACAAGGAGAAAAAGACATCTGCACTAGTGCAGAAGACCTTCACGGAACTATCGATCCCATTTCAGTCAGAGCTAGCTCTGACCGGCGTGAAAGGCAGATTATCCGGGCGCGAGCCCGGCGCAACGGTGGCCGTTTTGGGCGAACTTGATGCCGTCATCTGCCACGACCACCCCGCGTGCGACAGGGAGACAGGTGCTGCCCATTGCTGCGGACATAACGCACAAATCGCATCCATGCTGGGCGTAGGCTTTGGGTTAGTACACAGCGGCGTGATGCAAGAGCTGGATGGAGACGTAGTTCTGTTTGCAGTTCCGGCGGAGGAATATGTGGAGCTGGAGTATCGCAACCGGCTGCGCGAGGATGGCAAGATCGAGTTCTTTGGCGGCAAGCAGGAGCTGATTCGCCTGGGAGAGTTTGATGACATCGATATCAGCATGATGTGCCACATCGAGTCGGATGCGCCTGACCCGCTATTCCGTGTGGGTAGTACAGCCGCCGGTTTTGTAGGCAAGCGCATCCGTTATATCGGCAAGGAAGCGCATGCTGGGGGCGCTCCCCACGAAGGAGTCAACGCACTCAATGCAGCTATGCTTGGCCTGATGTCAATCCACGCCCAACGGGAGACCTTCCTCGACGACGACCACATTCGCGTGCACCCGATCATCACCAAAGGCGGCGACCTGGTGAACATCGTACCCGCTGACGTGCGCATGGAGACGTATGTCCGGGGTAAGACCATCGATGCAATTCTGGATGGAGGCGTCAAGGTAAACCGGGCTCTGCAGGCCGGCGCGCTGGCAGTGGGTGCAGAGGTTGAGATTGAGGAGATACCAGGCTACCTGCCTATGCAAGGCGACCCAGCTTTGGAAGAGCTATTTGGCGAAAATGCCGCTCAACTAGTGGGGGCCGAGAAAGTGCTACAGGGAGGTTTCTCTGCGGTGTCTGGAGATAACGGCGACCTGCAGCATCTGATGCCTAGCATTATCCCTGGATGTGGTGGCATTTCTGGCCATGCCCATGTGCGGGATTTTAGTATTTCGGATCCGGATGCGGCTTATATTCTTCCCGCCAAAGCAATGGCGATGACCGTCATCGACTTATTGCTGGATGGAGCTGCTGGCGCATTAGCCATCAAGCAACAGTTCACCCCTCGCTTTGACAAGGCTGGGTACCTGGAGTTCTGGCGTCAGCAAGCGAAAAAGTAGACGACCGGGGGAAAGCATATAAACAGCGGGATCAAACCCTGACTGTAGCTCCAAGAGGCACCGCAACGCGCGGTGCCTCTATTTGCTGTTCTTAAACCTGCAGACGCAGTCTAAAATTATCTCTGGGTAACATTTGACAGCATGATTTGGGGAACAATGGTGATAGCGGTAGCGTATTAGTTAATATGACCGCTTACTTGGGTCCGGAATGTGACAGCGGCGCGAGTTTGCGGTACACTTAAGACCTAATAAGATGACAGGAGATGGACCTGATTTGACGATAATCATCGCTCTGCTGGTAATCAGCTTACTAATCTTTGTCCATGAGCTAGGGCATTTCATAGCTGCAAAAGCAACCGGCGTCATGGTGTTGGAGTTCTCGGTAGGCCGGGGCCCTACGCTCTGGTCGCGACGCGTCGGCGAAACACTCTACTCTCTAAAGCTCCTGCCCATCGGTGGCTATGCGATGATGGCAGGTGAAGAAACTGAGCCTGAGAACGGCCTGCAAGTGCCGTTCAGCAAACGCTACGATAAGAAGCCGACCTGGGCGCGGGGTATCATCGCGCTGGCCGGCTCCTCGGCTAACTTCCTGTTTGCTGTGCTCATCTTTGCCTTAATCTTCTCAATGGTTGGAGTGCCATCTAGTAATCCCATCATCGGTTCAGTAACACCAGGTACTCCAGCAGCCACGGCGGGGATACAGAATGGGGACCGTATTCTGCAGATTAATGGCCAGCCCATAGCGAACTGGCAGGAGATGCAGACCTTGGTTAACCAGTATCCCAGCCAGAGTATCGACCTCCTGATCGTTCGAGAGGGACAACAATTGACCTTCTCACTGGTTCCGATGACAGAGGCAGGCCAGTCCTTGATTGGAGTAACGGCCGTCGCCGAGCGTTTTGGTGTGCTAAACTCACTTGGTAAGGGAGTAGAGCGCACAGTCAGCTTCACCAAAGATATTATTAACTTGTTGGTCGGAATGGTGAGTGGACGGGTGGCAGCTGAGGGCAGCGGCCCGGTAGGCATGATTGTGATGGTTGGCCAAGTGGCTAGTACCGGTTTGCTCAACCTGCTGATCTTCACAGCGATGATCAGCATTCAGCTGGGCATCTTCAACCTCTTGCCAATCCCAGCACTAGATGGTGGCAAATTGGTCTTCCTGTTAGTAGAAACGCTGCGCGGCAGGCCTATCAAGCCAGAGCACGAAGGCATGGTGCATCTGCTTGGGTTTGCACTGTTGATGGTGTTTATGGTGGTGCTGACGGTACAAGACTTGATGCGCCTGCAGATTCTATAAAGCCAAACCAAAACGGGGGACAGCGTTGTGCTGTCCCCCGTTTTTTGAGCGGATGGGACTGTCTCATCGTTGCTACAGATACTGCTT
>JAWLDB010000153.1:0-6683 GCA_041686915.1 Bacillota bacterium | reverse complement strand
GAGCAAGCTCCTGTTCTGGCCCAAGACCGACAGCCGGGTCGCAAACCAGCTCGACAACATCGAAAGAGGATACATCGAGGCGAACACCACTCCAGTTCACCCTGCGAGCAATGCCTTCATGCACGAAGTAAGCACGCGGTGAACCATCCACCAGACGCGGCCCCGGTTCAATCTGTGAAGTAGCGATAATCGGTTGTAGAGCGTCCATCACCTCAAGCGCCTCGGTCTGTTCAAACCTAACGCCGGTGACTCCCCAGGCCTCAAGAGAGCCGGTGAGACCCTTCTTGATTTGTTGTTCGCTATGACCAACGCCCGGTTCAAGACTGAAGCGGATGGATGAGCCGCAATCGTGGAAGCGGGCAATGTCTGTTACAACCCGCATTAGCAGCTCTACCTTATTGCTTGAACCGCGCAGCAGGTCATCCAGGCGCTCCCTGCCTACTCCCTCTGTAAGCGTGATGAAGCGCTTACTGTCATGCGAAATTAGCTTCGGGAACAAGACCCCGTACTGGCCAACCGACTTAAGCAGGTCAACTTCCGACGAGATCATTGCGCGTTTCTGTTCAACAACCTTCTCTTCCTTGGTCAGATCCTTGAAGGGATCTTCTTTCAGGTGGGAAAGCGCATCACCCATGTGTGTTCCACCTGCCATGGGGTCAATGGACTCGGCGTTACTTCGCTTTTCTTGCTCGCGTTTCTGCTGCAGAGCCTCCAAGGGATAGAAAATCTGCACCAGCAAGTCGCGCCTTCCGTCCGCAAACTCAGCGTTGACATCGAAGAACACGCGCTCTTCAGGTTCACCAGGCTTGAGGTCCATCGGCAACTTGGCGATATCGATGCGCTTAGGCCCACGACCTTGGCTATCCTTCACATAGCGGCCAATGAGGACACGATTAACGCGCATGTCTCCCGGATGAGCGATCCTCCACACAATTGCTGCGGTAGCAGCTGCTGCGAGTACATAAAGAAATGTCATATATACCTCCACAAAACGGTTCCTTCACCGTATTTGCTCTTGAATACCTCGCTGCATAGTTTACCCAGTACACACTGGAAAACAATGCGCAAGACGCCCAAGTAATTAAACCATTTTCGCTATCGTGTTGGCATAATCCTGCATTTTCCGCTACGAATGCTTCCGCGCAAACGTGTGAGTTTCCACCAGAGTGAAGTCCATCGACTCATATAAGCGTCGCGCTTCCGTGTTAGTGTCGACAACGCCCAGCACTACCCTTTGCACCCCGCGCTCTCGCAACCTGTTGATAGAGAACTGCATTATTTGCCTACCATACCCTTTGCGCTGATGACGTTTGTCCACCACCAGATTATCGATATAGTTTGACCCTAGTGTGACCATACCCACTATGTCACCGTTGTGCTGGAAAAAGTAGATGCTATCGGCCGAGCCCTGCAGCTCCTTGCGTTCGGCCGCTGCATCAAATCCCGCGGGGTAACATTCATAAGGGTGGATGTCGTTGACCTGCCTCAGTTCCAGAAAACCTTCGTTGGTAAGCCTCACATAGTCATCAAACAAATCCTCGCAATAAGGAATGACATCGAGACCAATCCCTGGCAGGTTGGGGCCATCGTAACCCATCAGGTGAGATGAGAACCAGTATGTGAACCCGCGGCGGGCGAAGAACCCAGGTGCGTCTCCCTTATCCGAGCGATAGCCCGTTCCCACGGTATCTACATCCAGACCAGCAAGATGCTCAGCGACCACATCCCATAGAGCGCGACCAGTTCCCTTACCCCTCTCCTCCGGAGCAGTGTATAGCCAAACGCTCACCTGCTTACCCCTAAAGGTCTCACGAGTGCTGGTTAAAACGGCACAACCTCTGACCATGCCATCGTCATACACCCAGGATGTATTGCTCGCCAGTCTCTCCCTGATCTCATCCGGCTGCATATGTTTGTCCGCCTGCACCAGAGGAATTAAAACTTCACAGTCGCTTTCCCTGAATGACCTGATCATCTTCCCACCTCTCCTTACCTTTCTACTTTTTTACAAGCCTATTCTATTCCAGCTGAGCTACTGATGATAGGTAATCTTCGAGTACAAAGTCGAGTTGCCTCAGTCCTAAGCTCGATTTAGGCTAATACGCTATCAAAGAGTCTATCACTTACATATATATAAACTAGCCATGTTCTATAGCACTCACTTCGCGATTTTTGGCCCCCACACCTACAAAACTCGCATTCTGATCGCAGCAAAAGAGAAAGGAAGTATTAGATGGTGTTTAGGCTTTCATCTGTATACGATCGGGGCCAAATAGACGGCCCTGTAAATCGCCGCTTTAGCAATGTCACCCGGATTGGCGGTCAAGCGCAGCGCAGCACTATCTATTTTGTTCCAGACCCTGCCGACGAAACGTCGCTAAGCCAAGCCCTGCGCGGGGGATGTCGCATCTTCGTGGGAACAGGTCCAAGACCTGATAGTTTGCAAGGGTACCACCAGGTCAGCTGGGTGACTGTTAGCGATACATCCCAGGCTTTGCTTGACCTTGCGGCCCTGTTTAGAGATAGGTCACGAGCTACCCGTATCATCGTTACCGGCTCGTCTGGTAAGACAAACACCAAAGATATGATCACCCATTTACTCAGACAACGCTATCCCACGACAGCGAAAACCCCAGGCAACTGGAACGGCTTCCACAGCGTTCCGGTGGTAATTACACGCCTGGATCCGAAAGCGCCCTACTGGGTGATTGAGATCGGAATGGCGTATGAACGCAGGGACAGCATCAGGCCACGCGCTGAACTGGCTAAGCCGCAAGTAGCTGTAATCACTACTGTTGGCATGAGCCACCTGGCTTATCTAGGAAGTGTGCAAGCGATAGCTGCCGAAAAGGCAGAAGCCGTGAAAGCGCTTCTACCAGGTGGCCTGGCTGTGTTAAACGGTGACAATGAGCAATGCCGGAAGATGGCTAGCCTGACCAAGGAGCGTGTCATCTTCTTCGGCCTGAATAAACGCAATGATGTTACTGCTTCAACATTAGGCAGACAATGCGCGGCATCCTGTTCCACCTGCACTACCAGAAGCGCAGAGCAGCTTGCTTCCTTCCGTTGATTGGCACCTACCACGTCTATAACGCATTAGCAGCAACCGTGGTGGCACTCTGGGCGGGACTGGAATTACAGGAAATCGCTCTTCGTTTCCGAGACTACCAACCACAACGTCAACACGGATCTGTTCATCGCGTGGGTCGGACCTGGGTGGTTGATGACGGATATAACAGCAATCCTGTCTCTGTAAACGGTGTACTCGATACCTTGGATAGCATCAAGAGCAACAACAAATGGCTGATCCTCGGAGACATGCAACCGTTGGGTGCTTATACGGGGGAGTATTCGCGAGAACTGGCTAAACGGTTGCAGCAAGCTGACTTGACTGGAGTTGTATTCCTGGGTAACCGTATCAAGCCTGTATTTGATGCGCTGCCGGAAAGTGAAAGGTACCTTTGGGCCAAGGATGAGCGGGAAGCCGTGAATACTCTACTGACCAGGGCGCATAGTCAAGGCTTGCGCAGTCGCAGCCTAGTCTGGCTAAAGAGCAATGACTATGCTCTGTTCCATCAGTTTCGGCGCCTGCTATTGCGTAGACTAAAAATTAGCCGAAAAAGCAGACGCAAGAAGCGCAGGTGAAGCAGATAGCCAGGCTGACCGCCTGGCTTTTCACATGAATTGCTCCTTGAGATAGACACACTGTGGCGGTGTCTATTAGTTGAGTAGATGCATTGACTATTTGCCTTGACTTGGAATAGATAAGGCAGTATTATATCTATGTACCGAGTAGATGAAACCAAGGAGTGTTTACTAATGAGCAACTTATCCGATCTGTTCTGGCAGGCTTCGCTCGACGACATCAAACAAGGATACGCGTATCAACATGATAGCGACGAATATGTCTGCCTGATCTGTGGCAGGACCTTTCAGAATGGCGTTATTTACCCCAGTGGCGGACAACTGTATGAAGCACGCAAGTATGTTGTGCTGCACATCTCGGAATCCCACAAATCACCCTTCCATTTCCTGCTTGAGTTGGACAAGAAACTGACCGGTCTAACGGATCATCAGAAAGAGATCCTCAACCTCTTCTATGAAGGCCAAAGTGATGCAGACGTGGCCAAGGCGCTCGGTACGGCCACGTCCACAGTGCGCAATCATCGTTTCAGTCTGCGAGAGAAGCAGAAACAGGCCAAGCTGTTTCTGGCAATGATGGAAATCCTGGGAGAGCACGTACCGAAGAAGCAAGCCTTCGTGGAGATCCCCCGTAACACAATTCAGGTTGATGCACGCTTTGCCATTACGGAAGCCGAGAGCCAGGCAATTCTGTCAGCCTACTTCCCCGAAGGGTTGAACGGCCCACTGAAATCATTCCCGCTGAAGGAGAAACGGCGAGTAGCTATCCTGCTGCATTTGATCAAGGCTTTTGAGCCTAACCGCACTTACACCGAAAAACAGGTAAACGAAATCCTCAAGCAATCCTACGAGGACTATGTGTTACTGCGCCGATGCATGATCGAGTATGGCATGATGGACCGTACCGCCGACGGTAGTGCTTACTGGATAAAGCTCTAGGCGGTTGCTGTTTTAATCGGGCGGCGGAGCACTGCCATAATGCGCCAGTGTTCCGCTAGCACTACTAAGAAAGAAGGCCGATATCGATGAGTATGGCAATAGAACAAAACCCAACTATTCCTGCCACCATACCGGTAACAGGTCAGGATCTGTTCAACTACCTGGCGGTATATGCTGCATCCAACCACCAGATACATATGGTGCTGCATATTGAGGGCCAGATCAATCAGGAAGTATTGGCTAGGGCAATCCGGGTAACGATGGATCTCGAGCCGGTGCTCGGCTGCAGGTTCGTCGAACATGAGCATACCGCCTATTTCCAGCGGCGGAGCGACCTGGATAGCCTGGAGTTGTGTCCTGTCATTATGACAGAGTACACTGATGAAGAGCTGCGCAAGTTCGTTGCCCAAGCCAGTGATGCCCGTGAGGATCTATTGGTGCAAACACGCGTGTTCCGCTCAGCAACCAGAGATGTGATATGCATAAAATTGGACCATACCTGTGCCGATGGCGGTGGTCTTAAAGAGTACACATATCTCCTGGCAAAGGTGTACAACCATCTAATCGCTGCCCAGGACTATCCAAAGCGTTCTCTTCTACCTGTTCGCGACTGTAATGCCTACTTTCAGAGTCTTGGCATCAGTGACCCGCGGCAAGCCTGGGACCCAAGCAGGACCGCCCCAGCACCCAGCTGGGGCTTCCCGTGCCACAGCCATCAGAACCAAGTGGTAACCCATAGCTCGCGCAGGTTCTCGGCAGAGCAGTTAATGGCTATGGCACATTACGCGAAACAGCGCGGAGCTACCATCAACGATCTGCTAATCACGGCTTGGTACAGGGCATTCTTCACACTCACCAATGCACCCGAGCGGGAGGCAAAGCCACTGCTGGTTTCAGCTGATTTGCGCCGCTATCTCCCGGAAACGCACCGGGCAGCTGTTGCTAATCTATCCTCCTCGTTTTCTGCGCAACTCACCATGGTGCGCGACGAGGGCTTCTCCAGTACGTTGCAGCGAGTCAAGCAAATGATGGCCAATTATAAGCAAGATCAAGCTGAGTTACCGGTGGCCATCATCTTTGAGCTGTTAGGAATGATGGGTTTCACCGGGGCAAAAGACTGGTTTGAGGGCGCTTACCAACAAGCAATGACTACCGCGTGCTCAGACCCGTTACTCTCTAACATAGGCATCATCCAGCAGATGACCTTAGGAAAGCACTGTGTTCAGGATGCGTACATCATCACCCCAGCCATGTTTGCGCCGGGATGCATGCTAGGTGCCAGCACTTACAACCATGTATTAACCCTCGTTATGAGCTACTTTGCATCCGACGTTGCCGAGAGCGACGTTGAGCGGTTCCTGGACTTAATGGCAGATCAACTCAACAGGCTCTAAATGAATTAAGCGGACAACACGCAGCATTTGATGGCGCAAATACGCCCTTTGGCTATTCAGTAGCGGTCGATTCTCTGCTAGACTAGAGAAGAGAGCCTTTCCAAGGGAATGACCGCTCCAACGGAACCGTGCTCTTGTCCAGATAGAGATTAAAGGTGGTTATCATCCGGATGAAGCGAAGCATTAGGCCCCTACTGTTGTTGCTCCTCTCTCTGACCTTGGCATCCTTGCTACTCTCAGGCTGTCAGGCACCGACTAACGGACCCAATACCCCAGTCGACCCGCAGCCAGAACCGCCAGGACCCGATAAGAATGACCCCTACCTGGTTCTGGTCAGCGCGAAAAGCCCGCTACCTGTGGATCAGTTGCCGGAACTAAAGGCGGTACAGGGCAACTTCAAGTTGGAGGGTAAGGCAGCTGATGCGTATCTGGAGATGGTAGCTGACGCAGAAAAGGCTGGAATCCAATTGCTGGTTGTTTCGGCCTACCGGCCCCAGGAAACCCAGTCACGCCTGTATGCTGCCAAAGTGCACGAGTTCCTGAACTCCGGATACAAGCAGGAGGATGCAGAAGCAAAAGCAGCCACGATAGTAGCCAGGCCAGGCACGAGCGAGCACAATACCGGTTTAGCGGTAGATGTCGTCACGCCAGAGTATCGCAGGCTTAACAGGGGTTATGCCGAGACTGCCGCTGCCATGTGGTTGGTGG
>JAWLDB010000152.1:0-6701 GCA_041686915.1 Bacillota bacterium | reverse complement strand
AAAGTGGAAGGAGCCCGTGAAACAGCTTGGGGATGGACCCCCAAGCTGTTTCATTTTCCCCGAGGATACACAATGCTGACCGCAGCTCTACAACGCTTCCTACATGGCGGCCACCCTAAAGAGGGACTTATCCTTTGGTTATAGAAAGAGATAAGGGACGAGACGTAGAGTAGCGAAGGAAGACAGGCAGCGATTAGATTTTGCGAAGGGAGGAAACTCCGTGCAGGCAGAGCAAATGGCCGTTGTGCATAAGCGTAGAGTCATCCACTTTGGTATCGCCCTGATTGTCATCGGCGTATTGATGCCCGCCGTAATCCAGATCAGGTGGCTGTATGTGTCCACCAAGATGAAGTGGGCGGTTGAGCATATGGATCAGGGCTTGCTGATCCTGACAGCGGCTCAGTTGGTGCTGATCCACGCAGTGTACGCTTTCCCTCAGTTTTTTGGCACCTTGTTACTGGTGGATGGACTGCGGCACCAGCTTAATCGCTTTGGGCGTTACTTTGGGCTGATAGCTCCGGTAGTGTTACTGTCTCTGGCTTTTGGCCTGAGCTACATAATACATGGCAATACCAACGGGTTACTTACATCGGTAGTTCTGGTCGCTTTGTGCCTGGGCGTTTCGGCGGCCATGCGCAAGAACGATCCCAGCATCTTTGCCAGCGCATTGGTAATCATGCTGGTCATCTTTGGCGTCCAATGGCTGAATGTGATGCCGATCATGGATCGGTTTGGCAGTGGAAGAGAAGAGGTCTACGTTGAGATTAAGCAAGTAGCCCGATTCATGCAAGCAGGACCGGCACTAAACTTCATTGGCCTCCTTTTTCTCTGCTTTACGTTCATATTGGCTGTATTGCTGATCAGGATGATGGTCGTCTACAGTCGGGAACTAGCCAGAGAGCGGCAGGACCATGAACGGGAGCAGGAATTGCAAATGATGCGTATGGCCGCCTTGGAGGCCAAGGCCTTCAGTGAGGTGCGTAGCCTCACCCACGATCTGAAGACTCCGCTAACTGCCATTCAGGGCTTGACCAGCGTGCTGCAGTTGATGGTGTCAACCCAGGGAGAGCAGGCAGCAGCGATCTGCGACCGGATCAACCAGGCTGCAGATAACATGAATGAGATGATTACTGACATCATTATGCAGGATAGGCGGCAGCCGATAAATGTCTCGGAGCTGATGACATACACCACGGCCCAGGTTTCTCCCAAGCAAGGTGAGTGCACCATTCGCCTGTCGGTGGAAGACGAGTCGATTAAGGTGGTCGGCAATAGAGTGCGATTGGCCCGGGCCTTGGCCAACCTACTGGAGAACTCACTGTTGGCCATGTCCTCGTCGGGTGGGCAAATCGATATCTCCGTCAAGTCCCTACCGGACCACCGTGTGCGCATAGTGATTGCGGATAACGGCCCCGGCGTACCTGAAGAAGATAAGCCCAAGATATTCGACCTGGGGTTTAGCACCAGGGGGACGGCTGGGCTGGGTCTGCCCTTCGCTTCAGAGGTAATCCGCAACCATGGGGGCACCGTCAACTTGTGGTCAGTGCCTGGCGTAGGTACCAAAGTGGTGATATACCTTCCGGAGGTGATTGAAAATTAGTATCCGAGTGATGATTGTGGATGATGACCGCGACATTTGCTTTACCGTAGAGGCTATCGGCTCGTATGCAGGCTGGGCAGTCCACTCTTGTGCCGATATGCCGACTGCCTTAACTGCGCTGGAGGCGTTTAATCCCGACATTATTCTTCTGGACTATCACTTGCCCTTCATGAATGGCCTGACAGGTCTGTCCGAGTTCCGCAAAAGGAACGCTTCCGCAATCATTATCATGTTGACCGTGGAAGAGGATGCTGTTTTGGCTGAGAAATGTCGTGAGGCTGGATGTAACGATTTTTCCCTTAAGCCTATCAAAGCCCTGGATCTGATTCACCGGGTTAACCTTAATATGGAGGTCGCCAGGCTTAGACAGAAGTCGCCGCTGGTGACAACCGAGCCGCTGGAAAAGGGATTAAACCAGGAGACGGTTGATCTGCTACTCAATTTCAGCAAGAACAGGGCTGACTACTTCACCATTAACGAGGCTGCAACTGCTCTGCAGCTAGGTTATTCCACCACTCACCGTTACCTCAATTATCTGGAGAGCAGGTCGTATTTGACGGTGCAGCACGGCTATGGAAAGCAGGGGCGACCGCGCAAGAAGTACCGGGCAACCAAGTTCGAGCCCTAATCCGTCGAGCAGGCAAACAAGCTGCTCGACTTTTTTTAGAATATTGAGAGAAATAAGAGAGGAACTAGGAGTGGATTAAGCTGAAGCAGAATGGATTTTTAAGAAAGTGCCATGTAGAGCGTTTGACCACTGTAGGATTTGCGATTCTAGGGAGAGCAGGTGGCGAAGTATGAGCCGCAGACAGACAAATACCTTGGTACTCACTCTAGCTGTGTCGCTGGCCTTGATTGTTCGGCACTTCACCCGATCCACCGCTAAGGTCTACATGGTATCCGATATCCTGTTTTTCGTCAGCATGGTCTTGCTGGTGATGGGAGCCATCGGTGCAGTTAGCAACAGCGGTCTGTTCGATATCGTTGGCTACAGTAGCAGACGCGTCCTCGACTTGGTAGCCAATAAACCAGAGGAGACGGATGGCACACAGGACTTCGCTCACTACGTTCACAGGCCACGGAAGAAATATGACGTACGGTTGTTGCTAATTGGCGGCTTTGTCTGTCTGCTGGTATCCCTGGCGGCTGCTGCCGGATCGGTGATCCAATGACCTGCCGTGACCATCGAAGGGAGTGGTGCTGATGTCTGGCAGAGCGCCTATTCTCGAAGTCAACAATCTTCGGGTCACCTTCGTCTCTGGGACACGCCAAAACGCAGTCCATAACCATGCTGTGGATGACATTTCCTTCGCTATCTACGAAGGCGAGACCTTTGGACTGGTGGGAGAATCGGGGAGCGGCAAGACCACCACAGGACGGTCCATTGTACGCCTTCATAATCCCACTGCTGGGACGGTGCGCTTCAATGGCCGAGAGATCTCGGGTCCCATGACCAAAGAACTCCGAAAGTACATCACAGACAATATTGCCATGATCTTTCAGGACCCAGTGGAGTCGCTCAACCCGCGCATGACCATTCAAGAGATCATCGAGGAAGGCCTGAAGGTGAGGGGCATCAAAGAGCGCCAGCAGAGACAGACGTTGGTCTACAGCATGTTATCCAGAATCGGGCTGACCAAGGAACATGCGAGTCGCTACCCGCACGAGTTCTCAGGAGGACAGCGACAGCGCATCGGCATCGCTCGGGCGCTGATTATCAACCCTTCCCTGGTTATTGCTGACGAGCCGGTTTCGGCACTCGATGTGTCCATTCAGGCGCAGGTGATTAATCTGCTGAATGACCTGAAGGCGGACCTGGGATTAACCATTCTATTCATCGCCCATGACCTGTCGTTGGTCAAGTACTTTTCCAACCGGGTGGGGGTGATGTACCGCGGCAGAATTGTGGAGCTAGCCGATAGCGACGAACTCTATGAGCACCCGTTTCATCCCTACACCCGGTCGCTGTTATCGGCTGTACCCCTGCCTAACCCAATATCTGAGCGAAGTAGACGGCGCATCTCCTATGATCCTGACCAAGACCATGATTATCGCCTGGAGAAGCCCCGGTTAAGGGAAGTGGTGCCAGGACACTTCGTGCATTGTTCCACTAGTGAGCTGAACTCGTATCAAGCCAGTCGGCGGGTTAACCCCTCTTAGAACGCCAAAATCCCGCCGGGCGATCCAGAGAGACGCCGCGTCCGATTGATCTCAAATAGGGCAATGTGCCCTCGAGATAAAGAACAGGAGGGTGATTAATGTTCAGGAAAGGTCTGCTGTTGCTGCTCGTGTTAGCTATGGCTACCAGTGTCTTATCAGGCTGCTCGAAGCCTGCCGAACCAGAAGGACCGAAGATCCTCAATCTCCCATCGGTGAGGCCCGCCGCTACCGCCAACATCCATTTGGCCAGTCTGGATGCGGATGGTGAGATCACCAGCCTAATTACCGGAACCCTATACACTTGGCTGCCCACCGCTGATCGTTCAGGCGCGGAGTTGGTACCTGAGCTGGCCGATGGAAAGCCGGTGGACGTCAATGGTGACGGCAAAGTGTGGCACATCAAGGTCAGGCAAGATGCCAAGTGGGAGAACGGTGAGCCGATCAACGCCGACTCCTTCATCTACAGCTGGAAGATGGGTCTGGACCCAGTCCTGGTTAATGCCCAGGCCAGTTCTCTCTCCAGAAACTACATCGAGATAGAGGAAGCAGTGAAGTACTTTGGTCAGGCCTCGTCAGATCCGAAGATTGAGATTGCCTGGGAAGACGTTGGTATCAAGAAAGCGGACGATCATACCATCGAACTGACCTTGACCGGCTCCTACTCTGACGTGGAAGTAATGCGTCACTTCACCATGAACAGTTCGGGTTTGGTCTATGAGCCGCTGTATGAAGCGCAAATGAATGCTGATCGCACCGCTACCCAGTATGGTACTGCTAGCGACAAGCTGCTTTCCTCTGGCCCCTTCAAGCTGGCGAAATGGGTGAAGGGTGCAGAGCGCGTGTTTGAAGCCAACCCCAACTATGTGCATGCGAGCAGAATTAAACTGGATGGTATCGTATACCGCGTGGTGGAAGATGCCGGAACCCGGGTACAGATGTTCGAAAGCGGCGAACTGGATTACGTAGGCCTGGACGCTGAAGGCATTAAGACTTATGCCGAGGATCCCAGGGTACTGCCTGGTGCTTCCCGTTACGTGCGCCAGCTGGAGATCAACCATACCCACCCCGACTACCCCATTTTCGCAAACACGAATTTCCGCAGAGCAATGTATCACGCTATTGACCGCGCCACCATCGCGGATCTGAGTAACACCATCCCGGCGCCGTGGATCGTTCCTTACACCAGCGTTGCCTATTCAGACGGTACGCTGTTCAGGAACCTGGCTGACGCAGCAGGTTATGTCTCCGACAACTACGGCTACGACCCCGAGCTGGCTCTGCAGCTCTTCAATACGGCGATGGAGGAAGAGGGCCTGACCAAGCTGTCCTTCGTATTGAACTACGTTACTACGGTCAATGATCACGTAATTATCTCCGAGTTCCTGCAGGAATCCTTACCACAAATCTTTGGCGAGGATCGGATTGAGATAGAACTGGCTGGCTTGCCCAGTCCTCAGAACCTGCAGAACTTGAAGGCCAGTCCTACCAACCCCAAGGCTTATGCTATGGCCATGTCTCAATGGAGCCTGTCGGCAGGGGATTTTGCCCCGAACCGCATCTTCGAAGTCTATACCAGTACCTATGCCCGTAAGAATGGCCCGTATAGCAGCGCTAGACTTGACGCTCTTTATGCGCAATCCATTCAGGATGAAGTGCGTAAAGACGAGCGCCGAGTGGCCGAACTGGCCATGGAAATGGAGCAGGTATACCTAGAAGAGGTAATCAATGTGCCGGTCAACCAAACCACTAGCGTGGGCTTGATAGCAGACCGCGTAAGCCTACCGTTGGATGAAAGGCATACCAGCATTGGATGGGGACTGACTTACGCCGAAATTAAGTGATAGTGCTGTAAGCAGCTCACAAGCCATAGCGGTGTCCTGTGCATTGCTCAGGGCACCGCTTCACATGGCGGCAACCTGCTGAAGCGAACGGAGAGGTGACAACAAGCGTGTCAAAGTACATCCTCAGCAGAGTCATAGCTATGGCCCTGACACTGTTCATCATTGTAACCATCGCCTTCATGGTGGTGCGCCTGATGCCCGGCAGTGTGTATGACAACCCGGACTACTCCATTGAGATTATCCAGGCACTCGAGGCTAAAGCGCACTTGGACAAACCAGTAGTTGTGCAGTATTTTTACTACCTTAAAGGCGTTGTGGCCGGCGATTGGGGAGTCTCGGTCAAACTGGCACCTAGTGTGCCGGTGTTCGAGGTTATCAGAGACCGCATCCCGGTTAGCATGACGCTTAACCTGATTTCACTGGCGATTGCTTTGCCCCTTGGGATTATGACCGGTACCATAGCTGCCCTAAATAAGTCCAAGTGGCCAGACTATATTATTTCGTTTATTGTAGTAATCTGCATTTCCGTACCATCTTTTGTCTTCGCGTCGTTGATGCAGTACTTCCTGTCCTTTAGGCTGGGCCTGTTCCCCATAGTCTTTGGTGCCACAACCACTGGCCTAGATCGACTGTATTCTCTAGTGCTACCGGTGTTGGCCCTCTCTTTTGGCCCCATCGCTACGGTGACCCGTTATCTGCGTGGCGAGTTGATCGAGACCCTTGGTTCGGAGTACATGCTGCTGGCCAGAACCAAAGGGCTGACCAAGGCTCAGGCGACAGTTCGTCATGCCTTCCGTAACTCGTGTGTGCCGCTAGCGAATATTATCATCCCCATGTTCACTGGTATACTGGGGGGTTCGTTGGTGGTGGAGCGCATCTTCTCCATCCCAGGCATCGGTGGGATTATGATTGACTCAGTCAACACCAGCGATCACTTTCTGACTGTGGCCGTACTGCTCTTCTACTCGGTAATTTCTTTGGCCACCATTTTATTGGTAGATATCTCCTATGGCATCATTGATCCACGCATTCGGTTAGGGGGCAAGGGATGATGCAGCTTCAGAACAATTTCCGGGACATACCGGCAGAGAAGTTCCAGT
>JAWLDB010000151.1:0-6747 GCA_041686915.1 Bacillota bacterium | reverse complement strand
GTCCAATCTTTAGTGGGGTTCTCCACAATCATGCCAACTTCTGCTCCGCATTCGCCCCATAGCTGCACACGCGAGCGGTAGACCAGGTCCTGAGGGTTGCGCACCCCAAACACCACCTGCAGCTTGCCTTGCTCTATCCCCTGTTCAAGTAGATGCTCTACCAAAGAGCGCAGAGGCACTATGCCCATACCTCCGGCAATCACTATCACGGGATGACCGGCAAACTCCTTCACACTAAACCCTCTTCCCAGTGGCCCGCGCAGACCTAACATCGCTCCCTCGCGCACAGCAGCGAGCAGCCTGGTTACTTCCCCCACTTCACGCAGGCAGATGTCCAAAGCTTCGTCGCCCGGTGGCGAGGAGATGGAAAGCGGGATCTCGCCAATCCCAAGCAGCGAGACCATTACGAACTGACCGGGCTGATGCAGAAAGCCGTCAGGCTTGCTTAAGGTAAGACGCACCACTCCCGGTGCCTCGACCACCCGTTTCAGCACAGTCACCATCTGCGGCAGGTACAAGCTATTAGACATTGCTCTTCCTCCCTGCCTGCACCGCAGAGTACATGGAATGGCCGGCCAGGCAATGGCGTTCGCAGCGACCGCAGCCGACACAGAAGACTTCTCCAAAGCGACCCGGCATATAAGAGAATTTCTGCAGGAAACGATGGCGCAGGCGATTGACCGGTCCTGGGCGGAAGTCATGACCGCCGGCTACCAGGGCAAAGTCTGAGAGCTGGCACGAGTCCCAACTGCGCTGCCGTTCACCCGATGTCTTGTCTGCTCCCAGCTGATCGGCCACATCGTGGCAGACGCAGGTGGGGCAGACCAGGCTGCAAGCACCGCAACCAAGGCAAGCCTCCGCTATTTCATTCCAGTATTCGAGCGGGACGTTAGTCCTTACCTCCTTTACCGTCTGACCTGCTCTCGCCGGCCAGCAAGGAACAACTTCCTCACCCAAACTCATCCCAGCTGCTGCACCAAGCAATAACTGCCCTTTCTCGGTTACTGCTTCAACCAACAACAGCTCTCCCTGCAGTTGCACCCATAAATCGCAAACCGGCGGTCGATGAACCAGCTCGCCGCAGAAGCAAGCGCTGTCTCCCCCGCTTTGGCAGGCGACCCCCACGAGGAAGGTGTTCTCCCGCCGTTCCTGATACCAGGGGTCGGCCGGCTCAGAAAGGTAGGTATGATCAAGCAGTTGTACGCCTAGCAAATCACAAGGTAAAAGGCCCACTAAAACTTGCTTGCCATTTGGGGCAGGCAGCTCTACTTCCCCCTCGTGGCTATATCTGAAAAGAGTAGCGCGAGGCGGCAGCAGAAACTGCTTAACCCCATACTCGGTAGGCGCGTAATCAACTTCCAGCCAGTCTAGCGAGTCTGCCTGCGGGGAAAACCTGTAGCCTTTACCCGATCTAACCGGCGCATAGACGTCTGCCCACTGCTGCCAGCCCTGGGCCAAGAGGAGCCAATCGCTCACTGTTAGACGAACGCTCATCGCCGTTCCCCCTTATCCCGAAGGTAGCGCATTACGGCCTGTAAATCGTCATCCGCTGACTCGTCGTCCACCAGGCTTAGCGCTTCAGTGGGACACGCGCTAAGGCAAGCAGGCTGCTCACCCCGCTGCCTGCGATCTCCACACAGTTGACATTTGGCAACCCGGTTTGTCTCTGTGTGAAACTGAATGGACGAATGCGGACAAGCTGCCCGGCAACGCCCGCAACCTTCGCACTTTTCCTCATGACGCAGGACTACGCCTTCATCATTTCGATAGTAAACCCCATTGGGGCATACCTTAGCGCAGATCGGGTCGGTACAGTGCCGGCAAGCATGGGACAAGCAGAGCACAGGCAGCCCATTGCGCTTACTCTGGTTCACTCTGTTGATCTGACGATACTGTACTCCCGCTGGAAGCCGGTGCTCCTGCTGGCAAGCTACCACGCAAGCAGAGCAACCGGTGCAACGAAGAAAGTCTGCCTTAATGCGCACTCTGCTTACCTCCCCGATAGCGCACAACTTCCACCGACACGTCGTTGAAAGCTGCTCCATGCCCAATATCTGTATGCCTATCTGCTGTTAGTTCATTGGCCCGGGCACCGTCACTCTGCCACCAGCCATGGTCAACTGCCACACAGCCAGGCTTGATGCCTTCTGTTACACAGGCCTTCAGCTTCAGTTCACTGCGCCCGTTGAAAACCAGCACCCAGTCCCCTGTCTTGATCTGGCGCTGCTTGGCATCTTGCGCGTTAATCTCTACCACCGGCTCACCGTTTAAGTGCCTAAGCCAAGGCAGGTTGTTGAACTGCGAGTGGATGCGATAGCCCGAGTGCGGAGTGAGCAGCTGTAGCGGATAGCGCTTGCCCTCTGATCCTGCTGACCCAATGCCCTCTTGCAGCGGCACATAGCAGGGTAGCGGATCGGCACCCCACTTGAGCTGCATGCTCTCACAGACGAGTTCTATCTTGCCACTCGGGGTGGGGAACTTATGGTCGGAGTAGGCGACTTCCTGCACTTGTCCCGACAACCAGGGACCAGCGCGCAGCTCGTCGAGAGTCACATCAAGGCCAGAACTCTGTAGCACTTCATCAAGCACTGACTCGTCATATTCAGGTAGATACTGCAAATCGAGCCCAAGCAATTTACCCAGCTCGCGATAGATCCATGTTTCATTGCGGCACTCGCCTCTAGGCGGTATAACCTGTTGCTGTAGCATCAGATAAGGATGCCAGTACCCAGCAACCAAGGTACTGTACTCAAACATGCTGGTCGACGGCAGCACGATATCGGCGAACCGGGCCGTATCGGTCAGGAACTGCTCGACTACCACCACCATATCCAATTCTTCAAAGACCGCCTCGATCCGCTTCACATCCGGGTTGGTGACTAGCGGATTACCCCGCTCTACCCAGGCCAGCTTGATGGGTGGATTATCCGACTCAGCAATCTCTCTACCGAGCTTGGTGATGGAGATGCTGCGAGTAAAGGCCGGCGCAGGATAGGCATACGGCCATTTAAGGGGAGGCGCTTGTTTATTCGCAAAGTGGAACCCACCGCCCGACTTGCCTACGCTGCCAACCAAGGCAGGCAGTAGCGCCACCGCCCGCACAGCTTGTCCAGAGTTGGTATAGCTTTGCATGCCGTAGCCGCAGATTACGCTCACCGGTTGCTGGTCTAGAAAGAGCTCGACGAGCTGCTCAATGTCATCAATACTCAAGCCGCAGAGTTCAGCCGCCCGCTCCAACGGATACTCGGCTGCCCGCTCCTGAAACTCGGGAAAGCCCAGGGCATGCTGCTCCAGAAACTCCACGTCATGCGCACCCCTCTTGATCAGTTCATTAGCCACACATAACGCTAATGCAGCGTCACTGCCCGGGTTGGGCGACAGGTGCAGGCTGGAGCGCACTGATGATTCGTTGCGGATCGGGTCAATGGTGACCAGTTTGGCTCCTCTGTCCAAAGCCTGGTTGATGGCGTGCATCTGCTGCACGTTGGTACGGGCGGGGTTCTTGCCCCAGAGCACAATCAGTCCTGCATTGACCAGATCCCAAGGGGCGTTATGCTTCAGCGTACCATAGGTTAAACGAGTGGCTTCACTTCCGGTCGGGTAGCAGAGGTCACCATAGGTATCAGTCACACCACCTAGCTGTGACCAAAACCCCTGCAAGTAGTTGCCGTGCACACCAAAGGCACCGGCGTAGCTGTAGTAGAGCAAAGCCTCAGGGCCGTGCTCAGCCTTAATCCGGGTCAACTCGTACGCGATAGTTTCCAGTGCTTCCTGCCAACTGATGCGCTCAAACTGGCTGCTGCCCCGCTCACCTACCCGCCGCAGCGGATAGAGCAACCTGTCGGGTGCATTGTGCCGGGAGACGTAGCTTAACCCTTTGCTGCAGATCTTGCCTCGGGTGGCGAGGTTAAGCCCATCACCCTGTACCGACCTTAACTCGCCGTCTTCTACCTGAACGAGCATCGAGCAACTACCAAAACAATCCCGCGGGCAGCAAGTTCGCAACTGATTCTGCTCAGGCACTCTTTGACACCCCCGAACTGTCAATCATTTTGCGCTTGCGGCTGGCCATCACCAAGCCACTGATAATCAAAACTCCACCGATAATGATGTGCCAGGTGATAACCTCACCCAAGAGGAAACTGGCCAAAACCATAGTGTAGAGCGGCTGCAAATACTGAAACACCGCTGTGCGCGAGGCATCCAACCTGGCTAACGCATAGTACCAACCAGCGTAACCGATGACGGTGCAGAAAGTTGCAAGGAAAAGCACAGCCAGCCAACCCGAGAGTGACAGACCCGGGAGTTGTTGCAGAAGTCCTGCTTGCACTCCTAGCGGGAACAGGCCAATCGCTCCGATGATACCTATCCAGGCAGCGACCGCAAAGGGGGGGTATTTACCAGCCATCCGCCCGCCAAGCACGGTGAACATAGCCCAGCAGAAGGCGTTAAAGATCATAATCAGGTTGCCAGTTAGATAGCGCGTATCCCACAACGCAGACAGTGAACCCTGGGTAACAACTAAGATGACGCCGGCGTAACTAACGGCGATGCCTAGCGCTTTCATTGGTGTCAGGCGCTCCCTGAAGCAGACGGCCGCGATGATGGCAACTGACAGTGGTGAAGTGGCAATGATTAAGGAGGCGTTGGTAGCAGTTGTCATTGCCACGGCGGTATACTGAACCCAGAAATGCAGCGTGACGCCGAGCATGGCCAGACCAGTCAGCTTCCACCAATCCCCCCGTTCGATCTTCGCTCTGGTGGAGGGCAAAAACAAAAATACCGCCAAGTAGAGTAGCGCACTGATGCCAAACCGCAGAGCTGCTAGCGACAGTGGTGCCAGTTCAGCCAGGGCATATTTGGCAGCGGCAAAGGAACTCCCCCAGAAGAAGGTTGTGACCAAGAGGATGATGACCAGGCCTGGGGTATAGACGTTTGGTTTCTCCATTCTGCTATGCCACCTTTGATGTTTTATAGACGGAAATATTCCGTTAGGCAATATAACCTGATTATATCAGACAGAATGACTGGCGGATTATGCAGGACATATCTTCCATAAGCAAATCTGCACAGAAATGCGTACAATCACTGTACCAAGGAAACGCCGCCCGTTACGGCAAACAGAACCCCTTGAGATTGCTCCCAAGGGGTTAGATCTTACGGATCATATTTGAAGAAGATGTTTGCTCTGGCCAATCGCTCATAGGTGGAGATTTTCGCCGTCTTCTCGCTACGCTTGAAGAAGAAGAAGGAAATTGCCTCCCAGAGAAAAACCCAACCACCCACGGTCAGCCCTTGCTGTAGAGTAGACAGCACGAAATTCCCCCGGCCAAAGTTGAGCACATATGTGGAAGCCAGCAGTCCAAACGAGACCATGATATGCGTCAGAGTACGCCGGTAAGCCTCGCGTATCCCTTTGCGCTCCAAGTTGGAGTAGAAAGCGTAGTAGTTCTTCACCACACTGCCTATAATCGTCTCTTTTTCCGAGTCTTTCAGTTGCCTTGGCAAGTAAAAGAACAAATCAACATCATAGCGGGTTGGAATCTCGGCCGAACAGTCCTCCAGGAAGTAAGCCAGTTCCGGATCCATGTCACGTTTGCGGTAGGAAGCATGGTCCCACTCGTTAAACACGTCAACGTACTTATCGAGCGCAATCTCGATGATGTAGTTGCCGGTGTCAGGGTTCTTTTCATACAGTCTGTTCAGCAATTCCTTTTTCATTAAACCAGACTCCTGTTCTCCGCATTACCCCTCTATTGTACCAGAAAGCTCCCGGGTTTTGCCCGGGAGCCTTTATTGGTTTACAGATATTGTTGCAACCAGTCAGCTATTTCATTCAGGCGGTGTACCCGGTGCCAAGGCTGGCCGTTGCGGCTCATGCCATGGAACTCGTTGGGGTAACGCACGAAGCGTACGGGTGCCTTGTCCAGGAACTTAAGCGCTGTATAAAGCATCTGCCCCTGCTCAATCGGGCAGCGCAGGTCACCTTCCTGCACTTCAATCAGCACAGGTGTTTGCATGTTCTCCACATAGGTCCAGGGAGACTGTTGCCTGTACCAGGAGTCATCAACCCACGGCTTCACACCTTTGGCGCGGCGCATCCACAGCCAGCCGCCGTCGGTTGTGCCAACCTCCGCTGACCAGTAAATAACTGGACGGCCGCAGATGGCTGCCTTGAAGCGGTTGGTGTGACCGATTGCCCAGGCTGTTATATATCCGCCATAGGAACCACCGCCAATCGCCACCCGCTCGGGGTCGATCCAGGGGTTATTCGCTAAAGCTGCATCCAAGCCAGCTAGAATGTCAGCGTAATCCAGATTGCCCCATTCATACTGGATAGCCTTACAGAAGTCTTCCCCGTAGCCTTGGGACCCTCGCGGGTTGGTGAAGATGACTGCATAGCCTTGCGAGGCCATCAGTTGGAACTCAAAGAAGAAGGAGCAGGAATACATCATCATCGGGCCGCCATGCACTTCCAGCACTGCCGGGTACTGTTTGGACGGGTCAAAGTTGATTGGCCGCATCACCCAGCCATCTACCTCCGGCCCGTTCTCAGTTCGGAAGCTGTAGCGCACCGGGGTGGACAGATCAAGCTCACCCAGCAGATCCCTATTTGCTTCAGTCAGGCGCTGTTCGGCGCCGCTACTTAAGTCAAACAGGTAAATGTCTGCCGGGTTAAGGTAGTCTGCTACCCCCAGGGCTACCTTACCTTGGGCCTGGTCCAGGCTATAGGTGGAAATCACCCTG
>JAWLDB010000150.1:0-6748 GCA_041686915.1 Bacillota bacterium | reverse complement strand
CTCGTGTCTGGGCGAGTTCAAGAGTATAAAGGCCAGCCGCAGTTGGTGGTGGAACAGATAGTGCCGGTACCGGCTAGTCAAGTTAGTTTAAGCGACTTTGTTCCAGGTTCGCGTTTTGACCGCGAGGTAATGTGGCGGCGACTGGATGCTGTAATGCTCTCCATCAAGAATCCACACCTGCGAGCCTTGCTGCGAGCGATTTTTACTCCGGGGATGCGCGAAAGCTTCTGCACAACCCCGGGAGGTAGGGAAGTGCACCATGCTTATGTGGGAGGCCTACTTGAGCATACTCTGGAGGTAGTGGCTTACGCAGAAGTCATGCTGGCTGAGCAAGGGCAGTTCCTTAATCGCGACCTGCTGCTAACAGGGGCAATTTTGCACGATCTGGGGAAAGTGGAAGAGTATAACCTGACCAGTCTCAGCTTCCAGATGACAGACAGAGGCAAGTTGTTAGGGCATTTGCAGATAGCATCGGAGAAAATCGGATTAGCAGCCAGGACGATCAGTGACTTCCCAGACCAACTACTGACCGAGCTGCAGCACATGATACTCGCACACCACGGGACAGCAGAATGGGGTTCCCCCCAGGAGCCTAAGTCTGTTAACGCTATGGCTCTACACTTGGCAGATCTGGTCAGTGGTAGGCTAGGGCAGTTCTCACGTATCATTTCCGAGCATAAGGACGAAAGCAATCCGTGGAGTAGTTGGGACCGTTACCTGGAGCGTAGTGTCTACATACCAAAGGGCATGTAAGCATATCGCTTGTTCCCACCTCTCTACGGCTATCTGGCGTTACTCTAGCAAAGCGAGGGGTGATGTCTTTGAAGGGTAATCTGCTGTTACTTTCCATTTTGTTAGTGCTCTTGCTCTGCACGGCTTGCCAGGCAAGCGTAACCCAAAATGAGTTGGCTACGTTTGTATCGCAGACCGACAGGGTTGAGCAGAGCATACAGACTGCCTTTGAGTTAACTGAGGCAATTTTGGCTGAGCGCTCGCAGTCTGGTGGAGAAGTCGCCACGTCACATGTGCGACAGCTGCGTGATGACGTGCGTGATAAACGCAACGAATTGCTGCTGTTGGCTATTCCAGATGGTCTTCATAAGTTGAAGCTATCCTTTCTGAAGGCTGCAGATACTGCTGCGCTGGCTTTGCAATATGCGGCCGTTTACGCAGAAACTGGAGACAACGCCATGTATACATCGTGGGTCGCTAGTCGCGATCTTGCAGACAGCCAGTTACAAGCTGCCGCAGACAGGTTGGAGCGTCTGCGCAGATGAACGGACGAAACAAGCCCCCGAGTTAGCTCGGGGGCTATCATCAATACCATATTGCGGAGCTTGTCTGGTAATCACTAGCTGATGCTCATTTCTTCCGGTTGGGCCAGTGCCGGTCGATTATCTCCATAAAACCTTGGATAGGAAGTGACGCTGTAAGATCCCTGAGGTAAAGCAGGCTGGTCTCCCGCAACAAGGGGCCAAAACCTCGTACGGGAACTTCCACCAGCTTGCCTTCCTGCAGCTCTTCACGGGCAGCACTGCGTGGTACGAATGCATGTCCTACCCCGGCCGCTGCCATCCGCTTTATGCCCTCAATACTGTCTAATTCCATGACGATAGTGGGTTCAACTTTGGCAATGTGCAGCTCTTCTTCCAGGAAGTCACGAAAGCCGGATGGGCCATACATCACCAGCGGCACGCTTTGCAGCTCGCTGACAGCAATACTAATGCCCGCCAGTGGTTGTGATGGGTCGCCTACCAGTATTATCTCGTCTTGGAATAATGCCCGGGTAATGCAATCGCTATGCTTGACCGGGGAGGTTACGAAACCGAGGTCAATTCTACGGGCTAGAACATGCTGCAGGATCTCCTGAGTAGTGCCGGTAACAATAGACAGTTCTATTGCAGGTAACCGGCGCTTGTACTCCTGGATTAGGGCCGGCAGGACAAAAGCGGTGGTGGTCAACCCCGCCCCAATGCTTAGCCGGCCCCGCTTGCCCAGGCGCAAGTCTTCCATCACCGTTTCACAGGCGAGGATGGTCTGGACAATCTGCTCGGCGAAACGTAGCAGGGTTTGCCCGGCTGGTGTCGGCTGAACTGAGCGCCCTTGCCGGTCAAGGAGTCTGACCCCCACTTGTTTCTCGAGACTCTGAATTTGGCGGGTTACGGCAGGCTGGCTGAGATGCAGCTCGTCTCCTGCAGCGGATAGGCTACCATGCCTGCATACGGCGAGGAATGTTCGTAACTGATATAGTTCCATTTGCGTAGTCCTCCTCAAGCAGAGACGTTCGCGGAAATTGCATTTGTCTGTCAGAATAGGTCGAAAACAAATCCTTGCATCGCTTGTCCCACGCATTTACAATTGGAACTGCGAAGGGAGAGATGGGGTAGTGTTCATCACCTTGATTCGGCACGGCAAAGAGACTGCGGCTATCGTAGAATATAAAGACAACCGGGTGTTGATTGAGACAGAAGATACTAGACTGAAGGCATTGCTTGATCAGATATATCCAGAGAAGATATCCATGGTGGATTTTGCCCGGGCCAATTACCGCTTGAATAACCTGAAGTCATCAGGCTTGAGCTGGGAACTGTTACTGGCTAACGAGTACCACAACAGTGCTTGCGGCCATTAAGACCATGACAAGTGCGAGCAATTATGCGGCCAATTGGCCGCTTTTTGTTTGGCAGGTCCATAGAAGTGCAGCAGAATGCGCAATCTATACTCGGAGCTACTGAATGATATGCACTGGGTGCATGGTATAGATGTTTAATATGCATTTGTATTATATCAGTAGCTGCATTAAAATGGTACCCGGAGCGGAAACTGGTGATTTCCGCGACGACAAGGGGGCGAAAGTATGACTGTTACTGCCGTGGTAGGAGCCCAGTGGGGCGACGAGGGCAAGGGCAAGATTGTCGATTGGTTGGCAACGCAAGCGGATGTAGTTATACGCTTTCAGGGTGGTAATAACGCTGGTCACACAGTGGTCAACGACCAAGGTGAGTTTAAACTGCATATAGTGCCTTGCGGCATTTTCAACCCGGAGACCAGGTGTATCATTGGGACCGGCACAGTTGTCAACCCCGCAGTGCTGCTGTCAGAGCTGCATAGCCTGCAGCAGAGAGGTGTCACTACTGATAACCTGCTGGTTTCATCGAGGGCTCACATCCTCATGCCATACCATGTTTTGCTGGATAAGTTGGAGGAAGAGGCGCGCGGGGAGCAAGCAATCGGCACAACCCTGCGTGGCGTCGGACCTTGTTATGTAGATAAAGTTCGCCGGAGCGGGCTGCAGATGAGCGATCTGCTAGACCCCATATCCTTTAGGTCTAAGGTTGTCGCGATAGTGACCGAAAAGAATAAGCTGATGCAAGCACTTTACGGTCATGCCGGTCTTGACCCTGATGCAGTAGCAGATGAGATGCTGCAACACGCACCTGAGCTGGCCAAGTACATTGGCGAGACTCTGCCAGTCATCCATGACGCAATCTCTAAGAACCAGAAAGTTGTTTTGGAAGGGCAGCTAGGGGCCCTGCGTGACCTTGATTGGGGCACCTATCCGTACGTCACATCCTCAAACCCAATAGCGGGCGGCGCTTCTGCTGGCGCGGGAATTCCGCCGCACCTGATTAACGACGTACTGGGTGTAGTGAAAGCGTACTCCACTTCTGTTGGTGAAGGGCCTATGCCTACCGAGTTGCTGGGGGAAGAAGGCGAGCATTTGCGTCAGTTGGGCAACGAGTATGGCGCTACCACAGGCCGGCCTCGACGTTGCGGGTGGTTTGATGCAGTTGCTGTCAAATATGCTCACATGTTAAACGGTTTCACCCGGATTGCAGTTACCAAACTTGACGTGCTTGATACCCTGCCAGAGATACAGGTTTGCGTGGCATACCAGGTCGACGGCGAGATCTGGAACACAGTGCCGGACCCAAGGTTAATGGATAAGGTCACGCCTATATACGAGACATTGCCAGGCTGGATGGCGTGCACGGCAGACGCGCGCTCCTTCTCAGATCTGCCCCCCAATGCCCAGTCTTATCTGCGTCGTCTTGAGGAGCTTGTCGGGGCACAGATCGGAATGATCTCGGTTGGGCCTGAACGCGAGCAAACTTTTCTTACCTAAATCGACAAATGGCAGCCTGCAGGCTGCCATTTTTTTGTTGGTGTTTAGCAATTTTACGCTGGTTTGTCTAACGCTGGTGATTAAATATATCCTAAAAACAGAGGTTTCTGTTTTTATCCTCTCTGTATTTGTGGGACCTCTTAGTGTAGAATTAATGATAGTAGATAGATATATGGAGGTGAGGGTGTGAAGAGCCCTCTGCTTATACTGGGAGAGAAGATTAAAGAGAAACGACAGGCCCTTGGTCTCACTCAGGGTGAACTTGGCGGGACAGAGTTGTCTGCTGCCTATATAAGTCAGGTTGAGCGGGGTTTGCTTAAGCCCTCAGCTAATGCCCTGGAGTATTTGGCCAGTCGTCTGGATCTTTCATATCGAGAACTGGAAGAGTTGGCGATAGAGGATCATAGTTTGTTACTGGCACGTTTTCACCTTAGCCGTGCTGCGCTGTGGGAGCAACTAAAGGACTATGAGCAGGCGGAGAAACAACTGGCCGATGTGGAGAAAGTCGTGGACGGTGCAGAGGATATGGGCTATAAAGCCGACGTCCTGGCCAGGGCGTGGGAGATTAGAGCCAATATCCTGACTGCTCGCTTAGAGAAACAGGGCAGTGTAACCGCCATTCAACAGGCGATCGCTTTTTACAGAGAAGCTAACGACTTTGTGGGTATTTTTCGCTGCCGGCTATTTGAGGCGAAGTTGTTGAGGGCTCACGGCAGGCTACTGTCAGCGGTCGAGCTGCTGCAGCGGGTTATGGCTGAGATCGGTGAGCAGATCATCATCAAACCGGAGCTGGTGTGGGAAGCCAAGTTTCTGTTAGGCAGCCTCTTTCTCGAGACAGGCGAGCCGGACAGGGCTCTCAGGCTGCTGCAGGAGAGCTTGTCCTGGGCAAAGCAAATTAACGTCCCAGCGGTCTATGCTCAGGAGCTTTTGACAAGCACTGCCGCTTTGGATGATCCCGGTCGGCTGAGGGTAACCGTAGAGGCCTTGGAAGGTGCCGAGACCTTTATCCGATCTTCAGGGTGGGCGATGGCTCATGCCTGGAACCAGTTTGAGCTGGGGATGGCTTGGGCGCGCAAGAAGGATTCCGCGAAGGCTAGGGAACTGCTAAACGCGGCGGTAACCCCAATGGAGCCTACTGGTTTCAAGCGGCTAAAGATCAGCCTCGCTTTAGAGAGGGCGCAATCTGCTTTCTTAGGGAAAGGCCTTTGGGAGATGAGTGACATTTCCGACCTGTGTAATCAGGTGTTGGAACAGACCAAGGGTGAAGAACAGGAATACGCCTACGAGATCGGTTTGGCGCATTTCCTGCTTGGCCAGGTAAGCCGTTCAGCTCTCCCTGTGCACGGCAGAGACGACATGCATTATGAACTGGCCAAGAACGCTTTGGAAAACGCTCAGCTGACTAGCAAAGTGCGCGTACTGCTGGTGACAGTCTATAACAGGTTGGCATCCTTGGCGGACCAGACGGGCAACATTGAACTGGCGATGGAGTATTACCGCAAGGCAAGTAACCTTAGTGTAAATGACCTTGGTTCCGAACAATCTTCATAGGGCGTATCGTCAAAGCCGGGCTAGTGCCCGGCTTTTTATTGTAACTAAAAACAGTTTTGCGTTACGGGCAGGAAGCTGGTGTGCTTTTTCAGAATAATCGAAAGTAAGATTACCAGTGTATCACTGGAACTGTCTGGAGGGTTACATGTTGCATAAGTGCTTTGATTTCTCACACTACCACCGTTACGATGAATTAACTGCCTTCCTGCAGGAGGCGGCACGTGAACATCCTCATTTGGCTAAACTGGTGAGCATTGGCAAGAGCTACGAAGGTCGGGATATTTGGGTACTTGAACTGAGTAACCGGCAGATTGGCGACCCTGCAACCAAGCCGGCCATGTACATCGAAGCTAACATGCATGCCGGTGAGGTCACGGGGTGCGCCGTCTGTGAGTATACCATCTGGTACTTACTGTCACGATATGGAGACGACCAGGAAGTGACCAACCTGCTTGATACTCGTACTTTCTACATCAATCCAAGGGTGAGCCCGGATGGGGCGGAACTCTATCTTAGTACGCCGTACCACCTGCGCAGCTCAGTCAGGCCTTACCCGGAAGAAGCAGCCGACGGTCTGTATCCTGAAGACATCGATGGTGATGGTCATATTCTCCAGATGCGAATTGCAGACCCCACCGGCGATTACCGGGTCTCCGACCACGACCCTCGCTTGATGGTCAGGCGCAGGCCAGGTGAAAGGCAAGGTGCATATTACCGACTCTATACCGAGGGTTATGTGCGCAATTATGATGGGGGCGAGATTAAACTCGCTGGAAGCAAGTGGGGACTTGATTTCAACCGCAACTACCCGGCCAATTGGGCACCCGAGCATCAGCAGCGCGGTGCTGGTCCTTACCCGCTGTCAGAGCCGGAGACGCGTGCTGTAGTAGACTTCCTGTTGGCTCACAAGAATGTTGCCGCTATCATGTCGTATCATACCAGTGGTGGAGTAATTCTTAGGCCTTACAGTACAAAGGATGACTCGGAGTTCCCAGGTTCCGATCTGCGGCTATATAAGGCTCTTGGCGTGATAGCGAAAGACATTACCGGGTATGACCTGATTAATGTGTA
>JAWLDB010000149.1:0-6761 GCA_041686915.1 Bacillota bacterium | reverse complement strand
AGCTGACTGCTGCTCACTTACAGCCTGGTTTGCTCGTTCCATCTCGGTGGCAGCCTGCTGTATGCCCTGTCCAATCTCTTGGATTAACAACTCAATCTGCCCGGTCGCTTGGCGCGACTGTTCAGCAAGCTTGCGGACTTCATCTGCTACCACCGCAAAGCCCTTACCCTGTTCACCTGCTCTAGCTGCTTCAATGGCAGCGTTCAGTGCCAGCAAATTAGTCTGGGCAGCAATGCTGCTAATCAGCCCAACGATTTGGCTTATCTGCGCGGACTTCTCCTCAAGCGCTGTCACTGCCATGCCTACGTTGTTAACCGACTGCAGGCTCAGTTCCATCTTAGCACGCTGAACATCCACAGACTGTCGCCCGGTTTCGAGTGTCTCACGCGCCTGGGTTGTCAGATCGACTGACGCTGTCGCATTGGCGGCAATCTGTGCCAAACCAGCTACCATCTGTTCTACCATGTCTGCGCCCCTTTCTGCAGACTGGGCCTGTTCGCTAGCTCCTCGAGCCAGTTCAGTCACAGTAAAGGAGATCTGCTCAGCCACCCTTGCTGCCTCCTGTGAGGACGCCATCGTCTGCTGCGAGGACGACGCCACTGTTAGGCTGCTGTCACGCATGTTGCCAAGCAGTTTCCGCATTTGCTCCACCATAGAATTGAAGTTTGAGGCTAATTGACCGACTTCATCGACACTGTCTACTGACACTTGCACTGTCAAGTCACCATCAGCAACCTGTTTGGTCAAACCAGCCATGATAGTCACAGGCTTGACTGCCCTGCCGATCACCCAGAATGCAGCCGCTGAAGCAAGCGAAAGTGCCACTAGGGCGACAAGGATTGAGAATGTGCGTAGCTTGGTGATTGCAGCCATCGCCTCGGCATGGTCCGCAGTGATAGCTACTGCCCAATCCTTCATCTTCAGTGGTGCGAAGTATGCCAGCTTCTGCTGGCCGTCATATGTATAGTTGCTATCGCCTGTTTCCCCCGCTGCCATCTTCTGGCCCATCTCGGCTAGCTCTGGAATAGAATGTTTCGTCAGGTCAGTTTCCATGACCTGAGTAACATCCGGATGAGCTATCACCAACCCGGTGCCATCAGTCATGAACGAGTATCCCTTTTCTCCTATCTTCTCGGTGTTCACGAGGGCAGACAGCTTAGACAGCTCCATCGTACCGGCCATCATCCCTACTACTCTGCCGGTACTGTCTTGCACTGGGGTCGCTATAACTATCACCTGTTGGCCGGAAAGCCTGGATACAACAGGTTCAGAGACAACCGCACTGCCCGTCATTACCTGGGAAAAGTAGTCTCTATCGGCAGCATTACCTCTGTCTCCTGTGGATGACTGGTAGTTGCCATTGCGGTCAGCCAGAAGAAAACTCTCGTATCCGTTATACAGATCGGCGTTTGCCTTGAGGTAGCTGCTCACGCGCGCCCAATTGAGCGATCTGGCAGCCTCAATAGAAGCCACTGCCTGCATCTCCCCGAGCCATCCAGCCAGTTTCTCATCCATCACCTCAACCATCTTGTGGAGTTTAGCGTGAGCTGTCTCAGTTAGCTGTGCAGAAAGCGCATTGCTGGCTACCAGGTAGCTACTTGCACTAAGTGCAGCGAATCCAATGCTTGCAATCAGCAGAATCGGAAGTAGAATTTTTGCCCTTAGGCTTTTCATGTTGTCTCTCCTCACTCTCTTGCGCGATGTTGGCTTTTTCTTCTTATGAGCTATGAGAGAGAATTCGACGGCCCTTGCTCATTACCTGCTTATCAATAATAATAATTATTAATGTTTTGTTAAATAAACAGAGCGGGCTTAGCCCGCTCTGTTCTCTTATGTGTTAAGGTTCGGTCTAGTGGCAATCACAATCGCAACCGTCATCATCGCAAACACAGTCATCACCGCAATCGCATTCTGTGTCCCAACCCATGTCGAAAACCAGCTCGCCTTTGATAAAGGTAGCGAGCACGTGGGCGCGGACCTTCAGCGGATGCTCATCGAGCACAATGATGTCGGCATCCTTACCCTCTTCGATGCTGCCGATACGGTCAGCAAGTCCAAGGATTTCAGCCGGATAAATGGTGACAGCCTTCAGCGCCTCTTCCGGATCCAACCCACCGCGCACAGCTAGGCCCATCTGCATCGGCAGAGCACCCATCGGCGTGGAGGGATGGTCGGTGGTCAGTGCAAACTTGACACCAGCCTTGCTGAGTACAGCCGGGGTACTGATGGTGCGCTCGGCGGTTTCCACTCGCATCCTTGCCTGCGAGATCGGGCCGACGATAACAGGAACATTAGCATCACGCAACTGATTGGCAAGCTTGTGTGCCTCGGTGCCTGTGGTCAGGATCAGCTTCAGGTTGAACTCCTTGGCTATGCGCAGAGCGGTCATGATATCGTCAGCGCGATGAGCATGCACGATAAGCGGCATTTCGCCAGAAAGAACCTTGGCAAGCGCTTCATTCTTCAGGTCGCGCTCTGGGGTCTTGTCAGGGTTTTCCTTTGCCTTTTCCTGCTTCTTTAAGTATTCAGCAGCCTTGGTCAAAGCTTCGCGCAGTACTGCAGCGGTGCCCATACGGGTACTAGGCATTTTCTTCATGCCGCGCCAGGTACCCTTCGGGTCTTCTCCAAGGGCAGCCTTCATACCGAAAGTCTGTTCGAAGATCTCGTCAGCTGTCTCACGCTCAAACATTTTGAAGATACCGGCCTGGCCGCCGATGACGTTAGCAGTGCCAGGAGTAACGAGTACTGTAGTCACACCCGTCTCTTGGCAGTCATAGATAGCTTCATCTTCCGGGTTGACGCCGTCCAGAGCGTGCAGATGCGGCATAATCGGGCTCTGAGTAGCCTCATTGCGGTCGTCGCCTTCCCAGCGCAGGCCTTCTTCTTTCAAGCCTACAGCGGTCTGTGCGTCAATCATGCCAGGCATGACAATGGCGCCGTCTACATCTAGAACATCGGCATCGTTCGGGACTTCCAGATTGCTGCCGACTTTGACAATCTTACCGTCTTCAATCAGAATTGTGCCATTCTCGATTTCACCCTTGGTGATGGTGAGAATGTGAGCATTGATAATGGCTAGCACTCAGAATCCCTCCTTTACTGCCGCTGGTACACGACTTGTCCATTGATAATCGTGTACTCGGTATGTGCGGTATACTCAAACGGGTGGTCATCCCAAACAACGATGTCAGCTTCCTTGCCAACTTCAAGCGATCCCAGGCGCTCACCTACGCCGATAATCTCAGCCGGAGTGAGAGTAATGGCACGCAGAGCTTCGTCCTCATCCATGCCGTTCTTGACCGCCAAGCCTGCGCAAATGGGCAGGTAGCTGACCGGGATGATCGGATGGTCTGTCATGATGGCAACCTTCACGCCTGCAGCAGCGCAGATAGCCGGGGTAGCCAAGCTACGGTCACGCACTTCCACTTTGGAGCGGGCGGTGAGTGACGGGCCGACTATGATTGGAACATTAGCCTCTGCCAACTGATGAGCAATCTTGTGACCCTCAGTAGCATGCTCGATGGTCACCTTGATGTTGAACTCCTTAGCGATGCGAATGACAGTCATCATGTCATCGGCGCGGTGGCAGTGGGTACGGAGCGGAAGCTCACCCTTCAGCACCTTGACCATGTTATCCATGCCGAGATCCTTTGGCGGCATCTTGTCCAGGTCGCCGTTAGCTTTCTCAATCTTGTTCAGGTAGTTCTGAGCCTTGACCAAAGTCTCGCGCATGATAGCGGCAACGCCCATGCGAGTCTTCGGCATTTGCCCACGGTTACCGTAAGCACCCTTCGGGTTCTCTCCGGTAGCTGCCTTGATGCCAGACGGTGAAAGCAGGATCATGTCATCCATGACATCACCGTATGTACGCATGGCAACACCTTCGCCGCCAATGACGTTAGCACTGCCAGGGCCCGACCAGAACGCGGTTATACCGTTACGGTACGCATCGCGCAGGCCAGGTTCTCCAGGAGTAACACCGTCAAGGGCGCGCACAGAAGCGGTGACCGGATTGGTGGTTTCGTTAACGTCGATACCTTCCCAACCTAGACCCTCTTCCCAGATACCCACGTGGGCATGTGCGTCGATGATGCCGGGCGTAACAATCTTACCGGTCGCATCGATGACATCAGCGCCAGACGGAATCTCAACGTCCTTGCCAACAGCTACAATCTTGTTGCCGTCAACCAGGATGGTCCCGCCGTCAATGACGCCATGGGTGATGGTGTACAGCTTGCCGTTCTTAATGGCTAACAACCTAAATCCCCTCCTAACATTACGGGTTATGGCTTGAGGATAATGTGGAAGCTTGTCCCACGCAATCCTTAGTGTACGGAAAAAGACTTCGCTACTCCCCCGCCTGAGTCCTGCCCAAGCAGGAAAATTATCCACTTTCGCTGTTTCTTCCGCCCCACTGCAGCCTGCCTTTTTCATACATCCATAAGATACGCTCAGGCAAAAAATACAATGCAAGTTCGGCACTTAATTTACATACCATTTTAATAGTAGGGAGGCGACCAAGCAGGACCCCAGACCCCATGCGTTTGCGTCTAGCTTCCCTATGTACCCCCGGGAGGCAATACCCCGGGGGCTTATTATTTGAGAAATGAGATGTGGGTAGTGGGAGTTGGGAAGGTTATAGGGACGCAACATGTTGCGTCCGCCTAACATCATAGGTCAACCATTGGGAGACCCCTCCGACCTCACCTTACGCAGCCTCTCCACTGCCTCCTTATACCCCCTATCAAGCTCCGCATATTCGTCCTGCTCCGGATTCAAGGTGCTCAGCCTCGCCGCTAGCTCTGCCATCCGTGCTCGGGCCATCATCTCCTGCCTTTGCCTCTCTTCTGCCACTAGGTCCCGGTTTTGCTGCGCAACGAAGTAGCTATAGTTACCCAAATGTCTGGTCAAGGTCTTTTCGTTGAGGTGATAGACCTGGTTCACCGCTAGGTCCAGGAAATAGCGGTCATGCGACACCAGAATCATCGCACCGAGGTATTCGTTCAGAGCTTCTTCAATCTTCTCGCGCGACCTGATGTCCAAATGGTTGGTTGGCTCATCGAGCACCAGTACATTGTGTGGAGATACTAGTAGCTTCGCGAGACTGACCCTGGCTCGCTGCCCTACTGACAATACCTTCAGCTGCCGGTGCACGTCCTGCCCCCGGAAGCCGAGGCGCGCCAGGATTAGCCATGCGTCACTCCGCGACAACCCCTTGATCTTCAGCATCTCGTCCAGCAACGTATTCTCTAAAGCCAGGTCCTCTCGCTCCTGTGAGAAGTAGCCGATGGACAGTGAAGGACTATCTTGCATCCGCCCGCTAGAGGCCTGCAGCTCGCCCATCAACAGGCGCAGAAAAGTTGTCTTGCCAGCCCCGTTCTCACCAACTATCGCCACCCGTTCGCCAGGGCGTAGCTGAAAGCTGACTTCCTGCAACAAGGGAACGTCGGTATAACTGAAGCTCAACCGCTCTGCTGAAACGAGCTTCTGACTGGCGTGATCCGGAGCTTTGAAGTCGATGCCCAGCTCGTCCTTTTCCCAAGGCTTCTCGACCGATTCCTGCAGTTTGCGGTCCAACCTGCTCATTACGGCTTTGGCTCTGCTAGCCATCTTCTTGGCGCGAGCGCGCTGAAAATCGTCCTGTCCGGCAGCGTCGTGGGCAGCTGAGAACCATTGCATCTGCTTGGCAATCAACTCGCGCAAACGCTTTTTCTCGACCTGGTCGCGCTCATACTGCTCCCACTGCTGCTTCAGCTCATCTTCCCGTTGCCGGCGATAGTCACTGTAGTTGCCCGTATAGTGCCTGATTTCATGCCGATCTATTTCCCACATATGAGTAGCTACCTGATCCAGGAAGTACCGGTCATGCGACACAATTACCACTGCGCCCGGGTATCTTTTCACCCAAGCTTCCAACCATGCCAGTCCCTCTATATCCAAGTAGTTAGTGGGCTCATCCATCAGCAAAATGTCAGGCTGCGCCAACACCACCCGTGCCAATGCCATGCGTGTCTTCTGACCACCAGAGAGTGTGCCTGTGGCTCTATCCCAGTGAACAGGATCCAAACCCACATCGTTTAACGCCATCTCGACCTTTGCGTCCAAACTATAGCCGTCCAAACGCTCAAATTCTTGAGTCAACTGCCCGTAGCGGTTGAGCGTATCCTCCAAATCACCTTCACCGGCAGCCATGCTTTGCTCCAGCTGCCGCATCTCCTGCTCAATCTTAACCAGGCGTAACATGCCTTGGCGCACGTATTCCCTGATAGGGGTTCCGTCATCGTACGCGATTTCTTGAGGCAAATAGCCCACCCGCGCTTCCCTGGCGAACGACTGAAACCGTCCACTATCCGGTTGCTCCAAACCTGCAAGAATACGCAGCAACGTGGATTTACCCGTACCGTTATCCCCCACGAGGCCAATGATATTACCCGTATTGATCTCGCCATGTAGTTCACTAATCACCAAACGCGCCCCGTAGCTCTTAGTCACTCTTTCAAAGCGCAACAAAGTTTGCATATAAATCCCCTCCAATATCGATACATGAAACACCGCATGTGAATACCTGACGGTCGCAGAAGAAATGGTATAGCTTCCACAGGGCCGAAGGCATATGGGACGGCGCCCGCGCGCCGCATGCCGTGTCCCTAATCGCCTGTCCTAAAATGCAAAAAGCCTTCCAGGCACGCGCATGTGCCTGGAAGGCCTATGGTTTCCCACAAAACTCTCCAGATCCAAAGACTCTTATAGACATGGCGAAA
>JAWLDB010000148.1:0-6865 GCA_041686915.1 Bacillota bacterium | reverse complement strand
GATGAACGACGAATCTTAAGCATGGAGTCTTAGTGTAAAGGGGGCATTGGCTTTGAGCCTTATTCACAAGTTTGAATCTGAACTAATGATCCTGGAGGGGAAAATGCCTTGGACAGTGTTTTATGTACCGTTTTCTGTACAAGAGCTCTACGGAACCAACGGACGTATCAACGTAAAGGGAAGCGTAGACGGACACCCATTTACCGGGATACTGTTGCCCAGCCGTAATGGGCACTACCTCGTGTTCAACCGTGAACTGCGTACGCAGTGTGAGAAGCACTGCGGTGATACTGTATGCGTAGAGATGCAATTGGACAACTCGCCGCGCACGGTGGAAATCCCCGCATTCATTCGGCAAGCGGTGGAGTCAAAGGGCCTACTGTCGGCCTTCATAGTACTGCCCGACTATATCAAGCGCGAAGACATCAAGCGCATCGAGGACGCCAAACGAGACGAAACCAGGGAGAAGCGCCTGACAACCCTGCTTGCGAAACTGGGACAAGGGGACGGTACTCTGTCCCACTCCTGATTTTCATTTCCCACCTCCAAATCTCCCACCTCCCATTTGGCACCTCATCCTCTTTTCCTGCATAAGCTGTAGTGTGGACATATGACTTTTTGGCCTGCTCTGACCGCAGACCTATATGCCGCCACTGCAGGTGTCCGATACAGGGAGGGAGAGACTTGAGAGCTGAACCACCGAATGAACAAAACAGGTTGCCTACCACGTACGATGAAGTAATCGAGCTGTTGGAGCAGGGCAAAATCAGCGTCGCCGAAGCTTTCCGCCTGCTGCGGGAAGTGGAAGTGGGAGGAGGTGCGCCAAGAAACGTGCTACCGGCACCTACACAATATGAGAAACTGGCCACGCTAGCCGAAATTATGGCTGAGCTCGAGTCCCTAATAGGCCTGAACAAGGTCAAAAAGCTGGTAAGTGAACTCCAAGCCTTCATACATATCCAAAGATGCCGTGAAGCTCAGCACCTGGTTGCCGAGCCATTGGTGCTGCACATGATTTTTAAAGGCAATCCTGGAACGGGCAAGACTACAGTCGCCCGGCTACTGGGGCGTATCTTCAAAGAGATGGGGGTCTTGCCCAAAGGTCACCTGACGGAAGTTGAAAGGGCGGATCTGGTTGGTGAGTATATCGGCCATACGGCCCAGAAGACTCGGGAGCAAATCCGGCGTGCGTTAGGTGGCATCCTCTTCATCGACGAAGCCTACTCACTAGCTCGTGGGGGAGAAAAGGACTTCGGAAAAGAAGCTATAGACGCTATGGTGAAAGCGATGGAAGATTACAAGGAGCAGCTGATTCTAATCCTGGCAGGCTATCGCGACGAGATGGATCAGTTCCTGGAGACTAACCCTGGTCTGCGTTCACGCTTCCCGATTGTGCTGGAATTTGATGACTACCGGATTGAAGAGCTGTTGTCCATTGCAGAGCTGATGCTGAAGAAGCGCCAGTACAAACTATCTACGGAGGCTAGGAATAAGCTGACGCGCATGCTGATGGAGCACTATGAGTTTGAGCCCCGCAACTTCGGCAACGCCCGCCTGGTGCGAAACATTATCGAGCGAGGAATGCGCAAGCAGGCGGTGCGTCTAGTCAACGAAAAGCGTCTGAGCCGTGAACAGTTGATGCTGATCCTGCCTGAGGATATAGTTCAAGAGGATGTATAGCAAAAAAGGTCTACCGCCTTGGTAGACCTGTTTTTGCTATACCTCTGTACAGTTAGCTAGCCACCGTTCCCTCCGCCTTAGCCGGAACACTGTCCCACATTTTGTTCTGCATCCAGAAGACGATCACCCCCAGGAACACGCCCATGACTGCGAAGACCACCGGTAAGCCAAACATTTGGCCAATGTAGCCTCCTAGCACTGGTCCAATGGCACCGCCCACCTGACCAAAACTATTGCTTAAGCTGAGAGCCCGACTGCGGAAGCTACCGTCTACCGATCTAGCGATGATCGCATTAGTTGCCGGCATGACCGCCGCCATGAACAGACCGAATGCAAAGCGCAGCCCACCGAGGAAATAAAGACTACGGGCCAGTGCCAAAACAAAGCTCACTATCATTGCTCCGAGCAAACCCGTGCGCAGAACCCGGGTGTAACCCTTCTGCTGTCCAAGCCTGCCCCAGCGCGGAGCTGCCAGGACTGTTGCCATGCCAGCTATCGAGAAGATGATACCAGTAGGTACTGAAGCATCCCCCTCACCAACCAGCTGACCGATGAAAAGCGGTAGGACGGGCTGAATGATCATAAATGAGAGGCTGAAAATCATTACGAGCGTAAACATCTGCAGCAGCAGTGGATTGCTCACTGCCTGTCGCACATCCCCAATGATGTTGATCTTCAGCGTACGGTCACCCTTGTTCGTCTCAGTGGTGCCTACCGTACAGATAATAGTAGCCGCGAACAGGCTGGCGCCGGCCAAGAGGAGAGTGGGCTTGACACCGAGGTAATGGCTGAGGTAACCGCCCACGAGCGGCCCTAGCACTGTGCCGAAGGCCCCCCCGGTCTGGATTGTGCCTAAGGCGCTACCCATGTGCTCTTCCGGAGTGTTAATGGCAACCATGGCAATAGCAGTAGGGATAAAGCCATTGAAAACACCCAACAGCAACCGCAGGAAGACTACCTGCATCGGGCTCTTGGCAAAGGCCATCAGCATATAGGTGATACCTATGCCGACACCTGCCCGGATTAACTGCGGCTTTCGGCCGTACTTGTCAGCCAGAGCTCCCCATACAGGTGCAAGCACTGCGCTGGTGTAGAATGTGGCCGCAAAAGCCCAACCAGACCACACTTCCAGGTTCTCCGTCACACCCACCTGCTGCAGCAGCGTTGGTAGAAAAGGGCTGACCAGCGAAAAGGAGATACCGCCAAAGACTGTGCCTACCCATAGTACTAGTAAGTTGCGCTTCCATAGTTCCATTCTGTACTACCTCCCCGGATGTCTATATGGAACGATTGTCATGCATAGATTGTACTCCTTTTGCGGTCGAAGTACTAGACAGTCGCAGGAAACAATGGTGGGAATTTATCATGCCCCAATTGTATAAGCACTTTGAGGGATTATCAGTTAATGTAGTACTATGGTGATGGGGAGGGAAGGAAGTATGACCCATATATATTTGGTAAGACACGGTGAAGCACAGTATGACCTGGCAGAAAAACGCCGTTTAAGAGGCGGAATGCGCGACATGGTACCCCTGACTGACCGTGGCCGAGAACAAGCGCAGACTGCCGCCATAGAGCTTGCTGGCTATGGTGTCGGTAAGATTATCGTTTCTCCGATGACCAGGGCAATGGAAACGGCACATATCATCTCGTCCGCGTTGCAGGCGCCACTCACGGTGGAGTTTGATCTGCACGAGTGGTTACCTGACCTGCAGTGCACATACGACAACACAGCCTTCGTCGGCCTTCAGGCAGAAGAAATGCACAACCACGCCGGCGAGTGGCCGGCTGGGGAAGTCCGTTCGTGGGAACCATTATCCCAAGTCCGGCAGCGAGTGATGGTCGTGTTGCAGAAGTATGGTGGGGTCCTGCCGATAGCAGTGGTTGCTCACGGTATGGTAATCTATGCGTTAACCGGGCAACGTATTGATAACTGTCAGATTGTCCAATATCAGCTGGAAGACACTGAATAGAAGATTTTGCGTTTTCAGTGCCAGAAATCGGCCGAAGTGCGTTATAATATGCTTGTACCTGCTTTCACGAGCAGAAAAAGATGGATGCATTAACGATTGGAGGACTATGCCGTGAAGAAGATCCTGATTACCGGTGCGCTGGGCCAGATCGGTTCTGAACTGACCCTTTACCTGCGCAACATCTACGGACAAGACAACGTAATTGCGAGCGACATCCGTGAGGAAGTTCCGGAAGCACTTAAGGGCGGCGCCTATGAGATCATCGATGTCACCAAGCCGCAGCAGATTGCAGATGCAGTCAAGAAACACGGAGTTAACCAGGTTGTGCATTTGGCCGCCATCTTGTCGGCAGTAGGCGAAGCCAAGCCACATCTGGCCTGGGATATCAATATGGGCGGATTGTTCAACGTTTTGGAGGTCGGCCGCGAACTGAATGCTGCCGTGTTTACCCCAAGCTCGATCGCCGCTTTCGGCCCATCCACACCACCGGATAACACTCCCCAGGATACCTTGCAACGCCCAACCACTATGTACGGTGTGACTAAGGTGGCAGGCGAACTGCTATGTGATTACTACTATCAGAAATATGGTTTGGATACACGCGGAGTTCGCTTCCCTGGCCTGATCTCTTATGAGACACTGCCTGGTGGCGGCACAACAGACTACGCTGTACATATTTATTACGAAGCACTGAAGCAGAAAGCTTATACATCTTACATCGGCGAAGGTACTCGCATGGATATGATGTACATGCCGGATGCGTTGATGGCTATCCATCAGCTGATGGAAGCAGACTCCAACAAGCTGGTACATCGCAACGCCTTTAACATCACAGCCATGAGTTTCGCTCCGGAGCATATCGCTGCCGAGATTAAGAAACACATCCCAGAGTTCACAATGGATTACAATGTGGATCCAGTTCGCCAGAAGATTGCTGACTCTTGGCCTAACTCGCTGGATGACAGTGCTGCCCGCGATGAATGGGGATGGAATCCGCAGTACAACCTGGCTTCCATGACTACAGACATGCTGGCCAAGCTGAAGCAGAAGCTCAACGTATAATCAGTCACATTCAAAGGCTCCCTATGGGGGCCTTTGTTTACTGTCTTTCTTCGCACAAAAGCCGGCCACGAGGCCGGCTTTTTCTGTTACCAATGCACATTACATTATGGTTTGGGATAGCTTTTCAAGTGGTGATAGTTCAGCAGTTCAACCATGCCCGGCTCCAGATGGAAGGTAATTTGTTCAACACCCAGCTTCACTTGCGAGCTGTTGAACACCTCTACCTCCAGCTTGATATCAAAGCTATGAGCATCATGACGTTTTACGTCCAGGATCTTGACATCCTGCAGGTCGTATTGCACCGACTCGCCATAGTAGTCTTGGATGATGATGTTCAGCTGGGCATCGAGGCTGGTCACTAGCATCTCTTGATAGAGCTTGAGTCCAGGCTCAGGCACTTGACAAGCTCCGGCTGTTTCAACGGGGGCTAGTGCGAGCAGAGGCACTAGCAGCAACGTGGTCAGCAACATCCGCTTCATGCTTTTCACCTCGCCTTCCAGATTTTCCATACATAACCTGTGCTGGCCATATCACCAGGGAGGGTTGCTACCCCCGGCTGCCAGTTTGCGGGCATTTGCCCTCCTGTAGCTTGTTGTTCCTGGCAAGCCTTAATCAAACGGACTAGCTCCTCTACGCCTCTGCCCACCGCTGATGGGAAAAGGCAGGCTAGCTGCACCTTGCCACTTGGGTCCACCAGGAAATGACTCCGTTGATTTACCCCTTGTTGCTGGTCGTAGACACCATACAGACTACCCAAATGCCCACCCCTGTCGGCAGCAAGAGGGAACGGGAGCGTACCTCCGGTCATCTTTGAGAGCTCGGTTTGCTCCCATATCTTATGGGTATAGACATTATCGACACTAGCGCCAATCACTTCCACGCCCAGCCGCTGCAGTTCAGGATAGCGCACGGCTATCGCTGCAATTTCGGTAGGTCAGACGAAGGTAAAATCACCACTGTAGAAGTAGAGCACATACCACTTGCCCTGCAGTTGATCTGAACTCAACTGGGTGCTTTGTCCCTGGAAGTAAACCTCGGTGCTGAAGGCAGGCGCATCTCCACCGACGGTCGGAAACATCTTGTAACACCTCGCTTTTTTGTCCTACTTCTATCTTTCCCAATGCATTAGTGGCTAGCAGTAATCTATGGGATTATTGTCAGCTCTCTATCTGTTGCTTGACAATTAAACAGCAACAAGCTTGCATAAGCATAGGTGAAGAAGACGTTAACAGCTACGGGGAAAGGGGAGAGAGCACAGATGAAACAAGCACTGGTGATTGGCAGAACAAACGTAGGCAAAACTGCCTTTGTGCTCAACTTTGCCGACTATCTGGGGGCGGATAAAGTGGATATCATCTTCAACTACCCGGATGGTTTCTCCACCAGACAAGGTTTTACTCTGTCCACGGCCCGCATTGAGCTGGTTGGACAGGGACCACATACGACGCGGTGTCTGCAATCGATGGAGCTGGACATCAAAGCAGGGAAGGCAAAAAAACGAGTGGTGATGACGGACAGCAGTGGTTTCGCAGACGGCATTGCGAGTGAGGAGCAAGTGCGTAAGGCGGTGGCGCAGACGTTGCTTGCCATCAGGGCGGCGTCGCTGGTGCTGCACGTCATTGATGCATCCAGTCCAGGCGCGGTCGGCGAAGTTGACCGGCAGATAGCCCGGTTTGCCGAAACCAGGGGCGGATACTTCATTTTGGCCAATAAAATGGACCTGGCCGGGGCACGCGATGGTTTGGAAAGAATAAGGGCCCAGTTCCCTTCGCAGCTGGTGCTACCTATCTCAGCAACGGAAAAGCGCGGCTTCCGGGAGGTGAAAGCCGTTGTGGCCCGTAGTTTATAGCCTGCTATTGCGCATGGCCGCTGTTGTGCTAGTTGGTTGGACCATTCGCTTAATGGATGATGCGCAAGATTTGGAGGTTGATAGGCTGGTCGGTCGCAACAATCTGGCTGCCCACTTTGCCGAAGGGACAACAGCATACGCCTTGGCTTCCCTGACGCTCGCCGTTCTCTGCTCTCCGGTTACTGCCGTCTCTCTCTTCGCAGCGGCTTACGCTGTTGGCATGGCGGGTGACCTGACTATCCTGCCAACCAGGTTGCCAGCGGTAGTGGAGGGGGCTGTGCTTTGGACACTGGCCATACTG
>JAWLDB010000147.1:0-6917 GCA_041686915.1 Bacillota bacterium | reverse complement strand
CTCAACCAACAGTTCCAAGTGTTCTGCAGCGTACTGGTTAACGATTTGGATGCCCTCATCCATGTCCTTTACCAAGACGATAGCGCCGTTCTTGGCCAAAGCAGCTGAGGCAATCTCTTTGCGAGACAAAGTCGCCCATTGGCGGGATACCTCAATCTGTACCGCTTCGGCCAGGCGTTTGTCATCTGTGGCCAGAACAGCGCAGGCTTCAGTATCATGTTCCGCCTGGGAGAGCAAGTCGGCTGCAACAAACTTAGGGTTAGCGGAGCTGTCTGCCAGCACCATCACCTCACTAGGACCGGCAATCATGTCTATATCCACTTGCCCATAGACCAGCTTCTTCGCGACAGTCACATAGCTATTGCCCGGACCTACTATCTTGTCTACCGGTGTTACGCTTTCTGTGCCATAGGCAAGCGCAGCGATAGCCTGCACCCCGCCGGCTTTATAAATGCTCTTGATGCCTAGTTGGTCAGCTGCCACCAGAATGTAGGGATTTACCCTGCCATCACGGCCTGGAGGTGTGGTCATTACTATCTCTTGCACCCCTGCTATGCGGGCGGGAATGGCGTTCATTAGCACTGAAGACGGGTAAGGAGCTGTGCCTCCAGGCACGTAGATACCTGCCCTTTCGATAGCAGAGTAGTTTTGTCCCAGGATACTGCCGTCCTGCTGTGTCACCATCCAGGAATTGCGCAGCTGACGACGATGGAAATCCTCGATGTTAGATATCGCCTGCTGTAGAGCCGGCAGAAAGTCATCAGACACATTAGCATAGGCCGCTTGCACCTCATCGACGCTGACCAGCAGCTGCTCTGTTCCCAGTTCAACTTGGTCGAACTTGGCTGTATAACGCAACACAGCCTTGTCTCCCTCCAGCTTTACTGCCTGGATAATCTCCCGGCAAGCCGGCTCATACTGGTCAAGATCATTCAACCGTTTCTTTGGTAGCTTCTCTAAAAAGTCTCTGCCCAGGAATAGCTTCATGTTTTACCTCTCCCTCCCATTTATCAGTGCATCAAGTGCAGCCAATATCGGCTTAATGCGTGCGTTTTTCAAGGGCAAGCTTGCTCTGTTGCCGATCAGGCGCGCGCTGCTTTGCATAATCTCGTCCAAGACAACCAGGTTGTTTTCTGCCAGGGTCTTACCGGTCGAAACGATATCTACAATCATGTCTGCCATACCCACATTGGGTGCCAGTTCGGTTGCTCCATGCACCTTAATTAGTCGGGCGCTGATCGACCTGTTCTGCAGGTAGTCGCCAGCGATGCGCGGGAACTTGGTGGCAACTCGAGGAGTAGCCGGCCAGCTTACGGGGTCTTGCATGGCGGCAGGCGCCGCCAAGACGAAGCGACAGACCCCAAAACGCAGGTCTAACAGTTCGTAGACATCGAGGCGCGATTCAAGCAGCACATCCTTGCCGGTGATACCTAAGTCGGCGGCTCCCTGTTCAACGTAAACCGGTACGTCGGTTGGCCGCATCAGGACAAATCGGGTCCCATTGTCCGCTAATGAAAAGATTAGTTTTCGCGAGTCCTCACTCACATTCCCAGTGTCTATGCCGGCAGACTGTAATAGCTCAAGGCATTTTGTGAGCAGCCGGCCTTTGGGTAGAGCAATTGTCAGTCTATTACCAGTTTGCATAGCTTCTCGCCCTCCTTTGATAGTTGCCAACAGCCTGCCTCATCAACCAGAACGGGAATGAACCCGCGGGACTGAGCAGAGAGCGCCTTGTTCTCAATGCTGATGGGCCGATAATCCACAGCTGCCAGCAGACCTTTCTGCCGAAGTGTGTCCGCCAGCTTGAAGCACTGCAGCTCGTGGCTGGATGATGCCAACAGGCTGTAACTGGCGATGTTTCGCTGCTCGGGGGAGCCAAGAGAGCTGACTACCAGGTCCAGGTTGATGGCAAAGCCAGTGGCTGGTGTGTTGACGCCGATCACTTCCAGCAGTTCGTCATACCGTCCACCTGTCAATACAGGCCGACCCAAACCCGGGAGAAAGGCCTCAAAAATGCTGCCGCTGTAATAGCTAAAGTCACGCACCATACCGAGGTCAAAGTAGACCAGGTGCTCTAGATGGTAGCTGCTTAGCAGCTTGTAAACATCCTGCAAGTTCTGCAGGGCATTGGTAACCTCAAGACCTTGGGCTAGCTTAGAGGCATGCTGTAGTACCTCCGGGCCACCCAACAGATCAGGCAGGGTGCCGAGTGCCTGTCTTGTGCTCCCATCAAAAGAAGAGGCTATATCGCGATAGGAGACTAAATCGCGAGCTGCAAGCGCCTGCTGCAGAACGGTTGCCGCGGAAGCAGGCAACTGTAGCTCTGAAAACAGCCCTCGTTGGAAGCTTGCCTGACCTATTCCAATCCGGAGACCTGAGACCCCTAAAGACTCTAGACTACGGGCAGCGAGCGCCAGTACTTCTGCGTCCGCCCACACACCCCCATATCCCATCAGTTCGACCCCAGCCTGCAGGATTTCAGAAGGCGCGCTATCAGCGGCAGATGCCTGCCGAACCACGCTGCCCACATAGCAAACCCGCTCGGGAAAGTTATCTGCGGGTTGTTTGATCAGAGCCTGCAGGATGCTTAGAGTCATGTCTGTACGCAGCGCATGTATTCTGCCTGCATGGCCAAACCACTTACAGGCTCGTTCCCACTGCCGGTCCGTCAGCTGTGCAGGGTCCAGTTGTTGAAGCAGTGATGTGCTGATCTCATCATAGCCCCACTGAGCAAACTCGCTTAGCAAGCGCTGCTGGGTAACGCGGCGGAGAGTGGCTTGCCGTGGACCAAAAAACATCTCATTCATGTAAGTTACGACTCCTCCTCGACGTGCATTTGGGCACAAAAAAACCCGCCCCTAAAAAAGGGGCGGGAAATTATCCCGTGGTCCCACCCTTGTTGGCCGCGTTAGCGGCCCACTCTGCCAGGTACGGGACACCTTAGCGTCCTTATACCTGCTTTCAAATAACGGTGAAAGCACCGGCAAAGCCTACTGGGGCGAGAAGCCTGTTTGGTTTGCACTCACGGGGGTGTTTCTGCTGCAGCCCTTGTGCCGGTCTCGCACCATCACCGGCTCGCTTGCACTTGGCATATCAGCATACTTTTCCCGCTCATCGATTTCGGGGCGTTATTTACTTTAGTACATTATAGTGCTAAAGCATGAAAGCGTCAACACATATCTTGCTTCTCCGTTGAACTAAAAAGTGCTACGGATTGAGTCCGTAGCACAGTGCTATTTGGCAAGCTTGCTTACGAGGGCTGCCAGAAATCCGTGAAGTAACTGCATAGAGCCTTTCTGGACAACTTCGATGCTATCTCTCGGGCCATTGTGCATCGTCTCCATGATGGAGGGCGGGGGCGGCAGTGCTTCCATGGTCTCAGGGCTATTCTTGTAGATATGCTCCCCGAACTTGGCCACTACGTCTACCTCTGCCTCTGGAAGTACACAGAGGGTGATGTTAGGAATCCTGTATTGCTCGAATGTGACATCGTCACCGGGTGGCAGATGCTCGACTACACGAAAACCATGCTCCTTCTGGTCAAGCTGATTAAGCGCTTTTGCCAACATCCCGGATTGCAGGTTCCTGATGGGAGCGACCGCAATCGTGTCACCGTAACCGCAGATATCCAAGTTGATCATCGCCTCAATGTTTTCCCTGCCTGTATAACGAATGTATGCTTCACTTCCCCGGTCAACGCTTTCCTCGCGATCAAAGAATACAAGCTCCAGTGGAATGGCTGGTGCTACTTGCCGAAGAGTCTTGGCTAGTTTCAACAGAACACAGACCCCAGTAGCATTATCATTGGCCCCTGTGCTACCTTTAACGCTGTCATGATGTGCCCCGATGACGACCTTAGGGGTCCCTGGGATTATCTCAACGTGTACGTTCTCGGTCCAATGCTCACCTACCTTTTGGCTCTTGAGTGTGAACGGGATCTCTTCTTCCCTCAGCGCCATCAGCAGCCCGTTTAACCGACACAGTTGATCTGTAACTGCTATCTGCGATAGGTAACGATCCACAGAGATTCACCCCCCCTCATCCAACTGCTTCCACATTATATTCAGTGATGATGAGGGGCATCACTAGTTTTTACCATGCAAAAAGCCACAAGGCTTAAACCTTGTGGCATTAAAGATCGAAATGGTGGAGCTGAGGGGGTTCGAACCCCTGACCTCCTGACTGCCAGTCAGGCGCTCATCCCAGCTGAGCTACAGCCCCATTATTATCTCGTCGGTGACGAGGTACATTGACTATTATACGGGCCTGTGAACGTATTGTCAACACAGTCTACTTACGGACCACAAATTGGAGGCGTTCGTGGTCCGAAACAAGTGCGCCACCCTCTTCGCCCCATGGTAACACGTGGATTTCGCGAAAGCCTGCCTGCTTGCAGACAGCTTTGATGGCCGGCACCGGAAAGAAGCGTTGGATGTGCTCCTCTTCTGTACGCCGGTATCTACCGTCCTGTTCACGCAGGAAGATGGTGAGGTAATGTTCACAAACTTCCGTGTCTACATCGTAGTCAGACTGCCAGATGCAGCAGCCTGCGTCGCTTTCCTGTACAAACAGACCATCAGCGAATATCTGCCGCATCTTATACTCGGAATGAACATCGAATAAGAGCACGCCCTGAGGCGCTAGCACTCTATGTATAGAATGCAGAGCCTGCTGCAGGTCCTCGAGACTAGCTAGATAGTTGAAGCCATCGCAGGCGCAGACAGCGATATCGAAACTAGAGTCCGTGAACTGCAAGTCTCGCATGTCCATCTGACGCCAGCGTGTCACTGGGATACCTGCGCCAAGGCCTTTGTCAGCCGCAATCGCTAGCATCTCCGGCGAAATATCCACTCCTGTCACCTGATAACCAGCTTTAGCGAGCTGAATGGACATCGTTCCGGTCCCACAGCCAAGGTCTAACACCCTGCGACCGCTTGCTGGCCATCTACTAAGCAGGCCAGTAAGGTAACTTGCCCAACCTGCGTAGTCCACGTCAGCCATCAAGCTGTCGTATAACAGCGCGAGATTACTGTAAGCTGCCTGCTGCATCAATCGGCACTTGCTTGGCGTCATTCCAGAGACGCTCGAGGTTATAGAAGGTGCGGGTATCTTCCTGGAAGACATGTATCACCACAGAGCTATAGTCGAGCAGCATCCAACGGGCATCCTGGTCGCCCTCTCTTTGGTACGGCAAAATGCCTTCCTTAGATAGCTCTTCTTCAATATGGTTGGCGATCCCCAGCACCTGAGTGCGAGACGTGCCTGATAAGATAACAAAATAGTCGGCGACCAGAGTGACGGCGCGGAGATCGAGGATAACAGGTTCCTTAGCCTTGCGGTCATCTGAAAGCTCCACAATCCGTCGTGCCAAATCCAGTGTGTTCAAAGTACAATCACCTCGTTCTTTAAGTTTCCCTCTGATTGCATTCAGCAAACCACATTTCATGCAAAAGACATGCTGCCCTAAGGCCGCATGTCTCTCCCAACAAACACTACTACGTCAGCTGTTTTATGCGCCTTACTATCGGTGAGTACTGTTGGAATGTTGAGCGAACGTGATACCGCCAACGCTCCAACCGGGTCAGTGCGTGTGCTGATGACCTCTGAAACCTTCCGGTCCTCGCGCCCTGCCTCAACCACCTCTAGTACCTGATAGCCCTGTTTGCGCAATATTTGGGCCAACCTTTCGCCACTGGACTTGTCACCATTGGCGATCTGTATGCTTACTTTGATGTCTGCATTGGCGCTGTTGACGGAAGCCCTAAAGCGAGTATCGAGAATTTCGTTCAGCTTAGACATGTTAGGTTCAAAGTAGTATAGGTCCTTTTGATATTTCTCACTAAAGATCCATGCATCATTACCCTCAACGGTAAACGTTGTAATCTTGTCAGTGTTGAATGAATAGGCCATTGGCAGATATCTCAACGCAACGGTCAAGGGAATGTTGGTCTGGACAGTTTCCATGGCAACACGGAACATATCGTCTATCTTCAAAAGATTACCAGGCTTAAGGGCCTGCTTTATCGCTTCTTTCATGAACTTTTGTTGACGGGCTGAACGGGCGAAGTCACTATCATCCTTGCGGTACCTGACATAGCCCTCTGCATCTTCTCCGTTTAGCAGTTGGTAGCCTTTCGTCAAATCAATATACAAGTCCTGCCCGGAGTCGACATAGTCCATGTCCTTTTCGACATCAATCCAGACTCCGCCCATCGTATCAACCATCTTGCGGAAACCATCGGTGCTTACGGTGATATAGTAGTTGATCGGCATGTCTGTGAACTGACTAACCGTCTGCAGTGTGCGCTTTATGCCACCGTATGCGTAAGCATGAGTGATTTTGTCCTTCTCTGGTCGGCCTGGGATGATCACCCTGGTATCGCGCGGTATGGACAGGATGCTTACCTCTCCCGTCTCAGGGTCGAAACTGGCTAACATCAGTGTGTCGGTCCGCTGTGGCCCGTCAATTCCTTTGTCCAAGCCCACAATCAATACATTGAGCCTACTATTTATCTGCCCTGGAGTGTCAATTGCACTGGTAGGGGTTGATCTAACCCAGAAGAACCAGGCACTGGCTCCGGCTATCAACAGGAAGCTTGTCAACACGGCTAATACAGTTAACTTCCGGCGCATGTAATTCCCCCTTGCGCTGCCGGCTATCTTAGCTAGCTTAATTAAGTATATCGACGAAGGGGTAATTTTTCCCCAGGGTCACCTTTAACTATAACAGAGCTATTTCTACCTTACAAGCTGTCAATATTGGCAGCAAATTAAAGATAAAGTCCGAACTTGCGTATATAGTTTTCTACACTTTCCATGACCAAGTATTTAATTGGTCTGCCTGCCTGCACCCTCTTGCGAATATCCGTAGAAGAAATGGCTAATGACGGAACCTCCAGCAGATGAATGTGACTAAG
>JAWLDB010000146.1:0-6929 GCA_041686915.1 Bacillota bacterium | reverse complement strand
CCCAGTGCTTGAGAAACATGGGTTTGAGGTGGTTGGGGTTTATGGCGACTTGATGGGTTCAACTTTTGACGAACAGTCTGAAGGGCTAGTTAGCCATAAATTACTCGTACAGTATTTTCCGAGTAACGAATATGTGAGGGAAAACCACCTAGTCCCTACCGCTTACGCGCCACAATCCCTAGCCCTTCAGACTGTTCGTCAAAAGTTGAACCCATCAAGTCGCCATAAACCCCAACCACCTCAAACCCATGTTTCTCAAGCACTGGGCAGATAGTTTCCGGAGTATAGTAACGGTCCCAGGTACGATAGATTGTCGTTTCGCCGTTCTGTTCAACCACGATATACTGGGCCACGGAGGCGGCGGCCTCAGGATAATGGAACACCTCTGATAACACCAAGTGCGGCCCGGATTTCCAGAAACCGCTGTTCGAGGCTTGCCATCTCCGCCCCGCCTGCCTGGCTTGTTTTACACCTTTTTCCGTCAACACGTCAAACACGAAGTACCCGCCAGGCTTAAGCGCCTGATGGGTGCGCTTGATTACCTGGTCCCGCTGCTCGTCAGCAAATACCCCGATGTCGAAGTAAATCAGGAAGGCTGCATCATACTGCCCCTGATGGTCCAAAGTTAGATAATCCTGATAGATGTACTTGATGTCTTGGCCTGCCTCATTAGCTGCCTGCTTAGCGTAGGCTATGGAGCGTTGTGAGTAGTCCATACCGGTTACGTTCCAACCGAGCTGATGCATTCTGGTGCAGTATAGCCCGGGCCCACAACCAAGGTCGATCACCTTTGCATCGGCTGGGATGGGTAGAGTTGCATGCAGCCAATTGACTGTCCGTTCGATAGTTTCGCGCTTCCGGCTGGCTCCATCGTCAGGATCAAGGTGAGACTCCAGCATCTGCAGGGAGATGTGTGGATCGTTCCAGAACAAGGGTTCTCCGGGTGCAAAGGGTTCAGGTTTGCTGCTGAGTTCTCTAAGCAGGGCGACGTTGAGTTGATTGTTATTGATCAGGTTAATCTTGGTCATGTGTTCTTCCTCCTAGGTTCATTTCTAGTTCGCTGACAAACGCATGCAAAAAAGCCGCAGAGATTCACTCTGCGGCTTCATTCCTTCACGCGGAAGAAATATGGGCTGTGCCAAGAGTGGAATCTCGAAATCGGGCAAACGGGCAGCAAAACAGACCGTCCTTACGGACAGACCGAGTTCCCATCTGCGTTGATTCTCGAGTTTCCGCTCTTCTCCTTGCACGTGCCGGAACTGCACACGTGCCGGATGGCATTCCACCTTTCAAGTCTTGGTTTGGTTTGTCAGCGACTACGGGGTAATTGTACCATGAAGACAAGGAAAATCCAATGCTAAATATGCGCCCTGTCACAGCACTTATCTCCGTCTGAATGGCGGCACAGCTTGGCGTGAATCCTAATAGGAAGACCGTGCAAATAAGGATGATGCCAAAAATGAACAGACGCGTGGCGTTGTTGACCCTCTCAAGGCTGGCCCTGACCCTGCTGCTAGCTGCTGCTCTCAAACTACATATGTCTACTGGACCTAACTACCTGGTGGCAGTGCCGCGCCAGATGCCAATTATAGCTGACTCAGGGTATAGGACACTCGTAATGGTGCAGGCAAACCCTGATCAAGGTTTCCACTGGCCATATCTGCTCTGCTTGCCATCAAGTGAGCACAGACAGCGGAACCAAGGCTACAGGCGCTACTTGATGGTCTCTGCCAATAACTCAGGCCTCACCGAAAGCTTTGAGACCTGCGTCAGCATTACCAGGCAGTTTGCCGCCAATACTGATAGCTACCCAGTAGCCCTCGCCGAGCGGCTTTGGGCTCCGCTGCTGGTGCCGGTTTTTCCCCGCCCACCTGTCTCCTATAGCAATACGGATGAGACTAATATGTTTCACACTCATATACTGGACCGTGATACCGCCACTCTGCACTTGATGCTGAAGGACCAAAACCTGGCCAAGGTACTACACGCCGAGTTTGAAGCGGCCGGGTTTGGGGCTCGCGAGCTCCAAAACCTCGACTTGCAGCTAACCGCCATGATTGATCATGCTGTAGAGTATCTGAACCGGTATGGACACGATATTGAGTCTTACAAGGTGTTTTTGACTGGTTTTGGAGCATCGGGTGTGTTCATCGACAGGTTTGCCAATCTGCATCCTGACCGGGTGAAGGCCGTGGCATCGGGCGGCACGCTGGATACAATGATGCTTCCCTTGGATAAGCTGCACGAGGAGCCGCTGCCTTACCCGCTAGGCGTGTATGACTACCAGAACATCACCGGCCGGGAGTTCGACCTTAAGGCCCATAATCAGCTGGCACGTCTGGTTTTCATGGGTAGTGCCGATCTGAACAACATCGTCCTGAGAGAGGACTGCTATGGTGAGCGCGAACGTAACACGATAGCCAAGCTTTGGGGATTGGAGATACTTCCGCGTGCAAAACGGCTGATTGAACTCTACGGCCAGTGCAGAGGCCAAGGCATGTTTATTCTTGACCAAGACATTAGCCAAAGCATGTCGAGCCAGATGCAAGAGTATCTGGTGCAGTTCTTTCATGCTAATCGCAATACCGATACCCCGGTATACCCGGTGCCGGATGACCGTGAGCTGCTCGGTTACACGCTGTTTCAGCCATAGTGAGACGAAGAACCGCCCCCAGCATCAGGGGCGGTTCTTTCTTCACTTGCTACTTAGGAGCACAGTTCTTGGCGCAGGTGCTACAGGTGCCTGAGCAACCAACCAGTTTCAGCAGAACGTGGTTGCAGCGCGGGCAGCGCATTAGTGTCGGGTCCTTAATCTCCAGCCCACATTCTGGGCATTCGATTTTCTCTTTTTGCTCATCGACCATAAAGATCATCTCCCTGAGAATGTCCTACATTCCCCCGCTAAACGGCAGAGAGGCGGGTCAGATTATGAACTGAGCGACAACACCGCCTACGAGGAAAGCGATAGCAAAGGAGCTCACCCAGAGTACTGCGGCTTCCTTCCAGTTGCGCTCCTTAAACATGACGAGTACAGAGGCGATACACGGGACGAACAATGTAATAGTGATCATCGAAACGACTACCTGGGCACTGGACATGGTCAGGTCGCTGAGACCTGCTGCGCCGAAGTCACGACGCACCATACCCATGATGAAAGCGGTGGCAGCCTCTCTCGGCAGCTTCAGCCAACCGACGGTGACCGGCGCGAATACATCCTGAATAGCAACCAACAGCCCGCTCACGTTCATCACACTGATGATTAGGGCGCCAAGAGCAAACAGTGGAGCCGCCTCCAGCAGGAACATGTATGACTTGTTGAAGGTTTTCTTGAGCACGTTATTAAGTCTAGGCAAGCGAATCGGCGGCAGGTCAATCAGCAAGTCGGTTGATTTGCCCGGCAATGTCTTGTTCAGAACGGTACCGACCATAACAAAGGTTGTAAAGATGGCCAAGAAATAGATAGCGATGAACCTGGCTCCGAGCGGGGCAATCAGACCGGTAATAACTCCGAGCTGAGCCGAGCACGGAATAGTGATGGCCAAGAGAGCAATAGCAATCAGGCGTTCACGCTTGGAACCAAGCAACCTGGTGGTGATGGTTGCCATGGTAACACAACCAAAGCCCAGGATGATCGGGATGACAGCTCGACCGTTCAGTCCAATGCTGGTCAGTGCGCGGTCAACCAATGCAGCGATACGCGGCAGATAGCCCGAATCTTCAAGAATGGAAAGCATCAGGTAAAAGCCAAGTACGAGCGGCAGCAACAGCCCGAGCACGTAGGTGACAGTCATGGTCAGGACACCGAACTCGCCGGCCAGAATAGTTCCGATAGGTGACGCAAGGTCAACGAAACGGCTAACCAGCTGATGTACGAATGGCTCGTAGTAACCAAGCATAATTGTCTCTTCGGTGACCCCAACGACGGTTCCTGCAATGAACACGCCCAACACCCAGTACATGCCGTAGAGGGTAGCGAGCAGCAGCGGAATGCCTGTCAGCGGTCGGACCATCAAACGCCCCAGAGTAATCCCCAGGCGGGTTCCCTTATTAGTTTCTTTCACTGATTTGGCAACAACTTCATTGATGCGCTCACGACGCTCACGGTAAATGGCTTCGCGCTCTCCTGATCCCGCTACCTGCAGGGTGGCAGTAATGTCGGCATCGTCTTCCAGAACGAGTAACGCCAAGCGATGATCCGGCACCATTGCTTCCACCTTGTTGAAGCGGGCATTGAGTCCTGTTAGAGCCCTGCCAACCTTGGCAGTGGCTACCGCGGCTTTGACTTCCTTGATGCCCTGCCCGGAGACGGCCACGGTGGGGATAACGGGTACGCCGCCAAGCTGCCTGGACAGTTCGCTTACGTTGATGTCCAACCCGTTATGACGCACTTCGTCCATCATATTTAGGGCGACAACCACAGGCAGACCCATGTCAATCAATTGCTGGGTTAGAAACAAGTCGCGCTCCAGGTGAACAGCATTCACTATGTTAATAACAGCATCGGCCTGTACAACGATATCGCGGGTTACCCGCTCTTCATCGTTAAAGCCGGAAATACCGTATACCCCGGGGGTATCGATGATCACATCGTTGCCAAATGGGGCACTGGTAATCTCGACAGTAGTCCCCGGAAAGTTGGAAACATCCATATATAGTCCGGTGAAGGCATTGAAGAACACAGACTTGCCGGAGTTGGGGTTGCCCACCAGCACAATCTTCTTGGCGCCTGCAGGCATAGGGATATTCTGCATCCCGTGGCATGAGGCATGATTATGCATGTGCTCTCCCCTTCCTTTCCTTGCGCTGCAAGTGCTTGACTTGTGGAGTGACCTCGATATGCTGCGCCAGGTTACGGCCTACTGCATATTGCATCAGACCCCGGCGAATGATTACCGGACCGGCCGGGATAACTTCATCGCAGATAATCTCAGAGCCCTCTGAGATACCAAACCGGATGGCCTGTGCACGAACCGTTGCATCTTCGATACGAGTTACCTTCGCGCGTTCGCCAGGTTTCATATCTGCCAGCTTCATATGACCCTCTCCCCCCAGAACTTGGATGAGAATAGTTCTCACTGAATAGTCAAAAAAAATCCCAGTTGCTACTGATATTCATTCTCACGCTAAACATTATACCTTGAAGGCCCTGTCCCTGTCCATAACTATTGAGAAACATTGTCAGTCTCCCTGCGCGGTTTCTTCTGGGCTAGGTAGACGGCTGCCAAAATGGCTACCCCACCGAGTATCTGCACAACGCTGAGTGTTTCCTGCAGGAACACCCAGGCTGTAAAAGCAGCGACCAACGGTTCCAGCATAGCTGTAACGGTAGCAGTTGTGGCGTCGGTATATCTTAGGCCGAGGAAGTACAGCCCGAAGGGGATGATATTTGAGAAAATGGCTAGGAATATGAAAGCCAGATGCATGTTAAGGGAGTGTCCCCCACCAAAAGCCACCCACGGAGGCACGAAGAACGACCAGAAGAGAGCCGCAAATGTCAAACCGTAGGCCAAAATGGTCCAGCCGCTGTACTCCCCGGCTTTGCGCTTACCCCAGATGGTGTAGAATGCCAGAAAAAAGGCAGATGCCAAACCGCTGAGTAATCCCATAAGCGACAGCTGCCCATTAGCCACAGGTAGTACAAGCAAAGCGCTACCAAAGATGCCAAAGGCAATCCCAAGCAACCGACGAGGAGCAGGGCGCGTGCGGGTCAGAACAACAGTATAGGCAGTTACGAAAAGCGGAGCAAGATATTGCAGGAACACTGCCAAGGCTACGCCTGTCAAGCTGATGGTGTAGAAGTAGGTGAGCTGCACCATCGTCAGACCGACTACCCCTAGCACGATAAAGTATGGCAAGTCAGCCAGGTTGATGCGAAGCAGCGCAGGCTTAAACATAGCCAAAAAAGCAACCAGGATCAGGGCACCAAGCCCCAACCTGATCTGCAGCAGGTGCAGGGGGTTGAGTTGCAAGTTGAAGAGAGCCTTCGAGATGGTAGCATTACTTCCCCAGAGAGTAGCTGCTGTAGCAACGGCTAAGAACCCTTTTGCACTAACATTATTCAGCCTAGACATGCTGTATGCCCTCCTACCTGCCTTTCATACCACTATTCTAACAGGGCTCAGTTGGATTTCATATAACTTATGGGAAGATACTATCCTTTAATCGTAATATGTTCATACATCCACGACAATAGAGAAAGCCGGCTCTAGATACCGAGCCGGCCTGACTATATCATTCATCTCCCTCGCCTTTGACCACTGCCATCGGCCGCAGGCGAACCACCTTGCTCACCAGATTGATGTCCGTCAGCACGTCCACCACCCGGTCGATATCCTTGTAAGCTTGAGGCGCTTCATCCACTACACTCTTGTAGTTAGCGGCATTGATCAGCACGCCTTGCATGCTGGCCTGGAAGTCCTGCTCACTGATGGATTTCCTGGCGGCACTACGTGACATCACCCGACCTGCACCATGGTTAACCGAGCAAAAGGTCTCACTGATACCAGGCTTGCCTACCACCACATAGGAAGCGGTACCCATGCTACCAGGTAATAGAGCCGGATGACCGGTGGCTTGGTAGACCTCTGGGTTAGCTGGGTGTCCTGGCGGCAGCGCGCGGGTAGCGCCTTTGCGATGCACTAACAGCCGCTTGCCGTCATGCTCTTCATACTTGGCAATATTGTGGGCTACATCGTAAACGACGTCGAGCCCGAGGCTGGTGTCATCCTGACTGAGTACATCGGCGAACGCTTCACGCACAGCATGGGTAATCAGCTGACGGTTGGCAAAGGCGTAGTTGACAGCGCAAGCCATGGCCGAAAGATATGCCTCTCCACCACTACTCTTGATGGGCAGGGCAGCCAGACCCTTGCTAGGAAGTGATATGCCAAGCTGCTTGGCCTCTTTCACCATGTTACTGCTTGACTCAG
>JAWLDB010000145.1:0-6957 GCA_041686915.1 Bacillota bacterium | reverse complement strand
TATACACTCTCACTATCCCCGGCTGAACTGAAGCAAGTTAGCTACTCGTGAACCCGAATCCTGCAAACAGCAAGCGAGCCAACCCACGATGGGTTGGCTCGACTTAATTATGTCACATGCTTAGCGTCCGCCGCGACGGAAACCGTTGCCGAAGCCAGCACCGGAACCATTGCGCCGCTGGTTGTTGTTGCCACCTCCGCAGAAGCCGGTGCCACCACCGCCCATGCCGAAGCGCAACCCGCCACCGAACTGCCGCCCGAGACGCTGCTGCCCGTCAGCCGGGGTGCCAGTACAAGCCTCAACGCGCTCTTGCATGGCCTGCTTCAACTCGGCAGCCTGCTCTTCAGTCAGCACCTTCTCCTCTACCCGTTGGTCGATGATCTCGAACTTCCAATCCAGCATCTTCTGCTTGAACTGCTCCAGAGCGTCATTCTCGGCAGCAATCTGGCCGTAAGTCTCACCAGCTGCGCGCTGTGCGCTTACCTCAGCCTCGGGGATACCTGTGATCTCCGAAACTATGGCAGCCGGTCCGGCATAAGTAGCAGCGAACGCAGTCACGGAGAGCGCAACCGTCAGCACCAACGTTGGGATGAGAATCTTCCACTTCACTCGTAATCACCTCCTGTCGTTGTACTGGCTTTATTGTACGAAACAATAGTGCGGTCGGTATGCTGAACTTGTGAGGATTCTGTGAATGTGCAGCTATTCCAAAATCTGGGCCCATCCAAGATGCGCAAAACTATGCTGCACCTGCTCAAACCTTGATACCTCGAGCAACAGCCAGGGAGGAACAGGGCGCTGGTCGAGCTTGCTAAGCAGAGGAGCGAAGTCGATTGAACCGGCCCCTGCCGCCAGATGTTCATCCCAGCCTCCGTGATTGTCTGAAAGGTGCACATGTACCAGATTTTCTCCCAGCCTATCAGCCCAACTAGTCAGCGGCACCCGTGAGAACAGATTGGCGTGACCCGTGTCAAGGCAGGCCTTTAACCAAGGGCTGTTCATCGTTTCCAACAGCTCGGCCAGATAGTCGGGGCAAGGGTCCCACATGTTCTCAAGTAGAATGGCCACGCCTGCTGCCTCAGCCTGAGGCAGGATTCTCTGGAAGAACTGAATGTTACCACCAAGCCAGTTGGCAATGTAATCAGGCTGCCTGAGATTAGGGTTCAGTTGGGTGTGGAGCACCAGGCGGCTAGCCCCTAGCTCTCCAGCTGCTTCCAAGGCCTGCAAATAGCGTTCCATGGTCAACCTACGCAACCCTGGCTCTGGACTAGTAGGACTCATATCCAAAAATGGCCCGTGCAGTGAAATGGGGCCCTTGTATTGGGAAACCAGTTTCTTCATCACAGGCAAGCGCTCGCGCCAGTTCCCATCCAGCAAGCTCGGGCTGGCGAAGTCGCCTACCTCCAGGCCTATGCTTCCTGTACATAGCACATCGTGACAATGGCGCAGTTCCTCTCCGCGTAGAGCTACCAACACTGGTGACTTCCACATTGCTTGTACCAGGCAAGCATTGTTCATCGCAATCATCCTCTCCTATAGGAACTTGCTATTTCTTCTCTCGCCACACTGGGACTTCCTGCATGTTCGCAACCAGACAAGGAAAAGAGGAAGGCTTGGAGAAAGTCTTCTGAATACAACTATTGTGCGGAGGTAACAGCATGCAACAGCAAAAATACTGCCCGTTCTGCGGTGTGGAACTATTCTTGCCAACCCAGTATGCCCTTCCGGTACCACAGTGCCCGGCCTGTTCTTACGTGGGGTTTAACTCTCCCCGCCCAGTCGTACTCACCTTAGTGTATGACGGCGAACGCATCCTGCTTGGCCGAAGCGCCCGTTGTGCACCCGGCATTTTCGCTTTGCTGGCAGGTCATGTCGAGCCTGGCGAAACTGCTGAACAGGCGGCTCTACGAGAAGTCAAGGAAGAGTCTCACCTTGGATGCAAACTCACTCACTATATGGGCAGCTTCCCTACCCAAAACGGAAAGCAGCTGTGCCTGACCTACGCAGCAGAGTATCAAGGAGGCGAGCCGATAGCTGACGATGATGTAGAAGAGGTACGCTGGTTCAGGCTAAGTGAGGAACTACCGGTGCAGGGCGCTATCGCCAGGGAAGTCATTCAGCGATTCAAGAACGGCAAAGGATGCAAGTTAACCTAGTGACTAGGGGAGGCGTGGGCCTCCCCTTTTGTACTCAAGCTTGACCGAAAAGCCCACAATGCCTAACGTCCGAGCCCTCTGCTGCATAGGATGTAATGTAACTTTAGAGACCTCGAATTGCAGCGGAAGGAGGTTACTGATGACAGCTGAGATAGCGCTGCTTAACAAGAACGGAGTGGCTTTGGCAGCAGATAGTGCTGTTACAGTCGGAGACGGCCAGAAAATCTATAACACTGCCAATAAGCTGTTCATGCTTACCCGGTTTCATCCAGTCGGGGTAATGATTTATGGCAATGCAGAGCTGATGGAAACCCCCTGGGAGACAATCATCAAGACCTATCAGAGAGAGATTGGCAAATCAGAGTTTGACCACCTTGCAGATTACGGAGAGAACTTCATCAAGTTCCTGCAGGGGTTCTTCCCGGAGGACGTTCAACTGGCGTATTTCCAGCACCGGGTCATCTCATATTTCAGTTATATGAAGCAAGACGTGCTCGCCGAAGTACGTGAACACCTGAAACAGCGTGAAGCGCTGGATGAGGAGGGTATCGCCGAAGTAGTGCAGACCGTGGTTACCAAGCATCACTTGATGTGGACGGAAGCCAAGAATGCAACATACTGGTGCCCAGAACTGGAAGGACAGTTGCAGGGGCTGTTCAAGACGCATTCAGAAGAGCTCATTAGTCCCATATTTGAGAAGCTACCGATTGGCACGAAGTGCGAGGAGCTACTTGGCGAGATCGCTGTTAACATCTTCTGCAAGGAGCACATGCCCTCCGGGTTTACTGGTTTGGTTATCGCCGGCTTCGGGCGAAAGGAAATCTACCCATCGCTGCTGCATTACTCCATAGAAGGGGTCATCGCCAACACAGTGATAATGGAGCCGCTCAACCAGACAAAAGTAGGGATCGATATCACTGCCGGGGTACAGGCCTTTGCTCAGAATGACGTAGTAAAGTCGTTCATCTTTGGCTTTGACTCAGACTATGAGAAACTACTGAACCAGTTCCTTAACACTGTTCTGGTGGAGAAGTACCCCAAGAAACTGGTGGAGCTATATTTTAAGGAGAAGCCTGCAGAAGATCGTGAACAGATCTTGCTAGCCTTACAAAGTTTCGGTGAGAAGATTGTAGCGGCTTTCTTTGAGGACCTCAACCGCTATAGCGAGAACTACAAGGTCAACCCTGTATTGACGACTATTAGCGCGCTCCCCAAGGAAGACCTCGCTGCCGCTGCCGAGGCCTTGGTAAGCTTAACCACTTTCAAGCGAAAGGTGTCGCCTGTAGCCGAAACTGTGGGCGGGCCTGTCGACGTGGCGGTCATATCCAAGGGGGATGGATTTGTGTGGATTAAGCGCAAAATGTACTTCCGGTCCGACGTAAACCAGGATTACCTGGAAAGGCTGCGGTTGGAGTATTCAGCAAAGGAGTGATGCCGCATGAACAAGGAGCTCATACGAACCCTGGACGAATTCCTGGCACGGTATTTCCCTGCTACTGATGAACTAGCAGGCGACATTGACGACCCAGGGAAAGCCGGCTGGCTGATAGCAGAAAAAGTCTTCAGACAGGCTGAGGCAGTAACAGATCATGACACAAGCAAATAACCGCTTGCTCCACATAAAGCAAACGAGCCCCAAGTCGGGGCTCGTCTTTTCTTAGAGAGCTTAGTCTTAATCAGCGTGGCATCGTTCAGCTCCCACGGGCCGCTGAACAGCCTGCCGGGAGAGCAGTATCAGGGTTACCAGACCTAAAGTGGCAGCACTCGACCAGCGCATACCGCTGAGGATGCCAAGGCTGGTAGCAATCGCCCCACCACCAAGCTGTCCGGATATAGTAGCTACCGCATCCCATGCCTGGGCGAGGGCAGATACCCTACCTCGCAACTCGGGTGGGGCATCCTGCTGGATCCAGGTGTCGAGCCTGGTGACGGTGTAGGTATAGACTATCCCGTCAAAACCGCTGAGGATGATAGACATCAGCGGAGAACGCGTAATTGTATATCCCAACCAGACGCATGCACCGGCCAAGAAGCCGATCGGCAACAGCTTAGGGCTCTTAAAGAACTTACCCCAGCGTTCGAGCACAAAGCCCGTCACCAGAAAGGCACCGAAATACGAGGAAACGTTCCACCCCATAATATCGGCTCCTCTGCCCAGGATATCACTGCAATAGGGATAGAAGAGTGCGTTTACTGACCACATTCCGAGGGTATAGGCGCCATAGAGCCCTAGAGCGGTGAGCAATGACGGGTGGTGCCTGACGAAAACCCAGGCCTCGCTCAAACTGTTCTTCCCTTTGGCAGCCAGCTTGCGCACCTCAACCTGGCGGATAAAGTACATACCAACGGCCGGGAACAGATAGCTAAAGCTGTTGAACAAGAACACCGATGAAGGCTGCATGCGCATTACCATGTATCCAGCCACGATTGGGGCCAGAAGCTGGGATGCACCATTAACTGATGCCAGCCTGGCATTGGCAGCAAACACTTGCTCTTTGCCGACCATCTGCGGCACTAGCGCCCCCTTGGCGGCAATGATAAACACACCGCAACTGTTCACAAGGAAATTCAGCACGATGAACAAAGCCACTTCTTTGCTGAGCAAGTAACCCAGAGTTACTACTGCCTGCAGTAGCAATGCGATGGCAGTAACTTTGCGAGGGTCAAACCGGTCAGCTACCGGGCCGGCCCACCGGGCCAGAAGGATGTATGGAGCACCGGAGGCAGCCATCTGCATGGCTGTTATCAGCGGTGACCCTGTGATTGAGTAAGTCAAACTTGTGACTGCGAAAAACTGAAACTGGCTGCCAAAGGCCGAAATGGCCCTGGTTAATGCGTAAATCCATAGGTTGCGGTTGCTGGTAATATCCATGGTGATCTTCCTTTCCAATCTGGTTTCAGGCAGCAAAAAGCCGTGGCAGAGGATGCACCTCTACCACGGCTGGGGGACTGCCATGGAACCGGTTATGCACCGGGCAGGAGGTGTTGGACGAGCCAAATGGGCATAGTTTCCCCCTCCCCAGCGACTACCAGCGCGTGCTCACAGTACAACACATAGAGAGGCACTTTGCCCACCTCCTTGGAAGATCATTTCAGACCCATTATACGGCGTTTCCCAGAGATTGTGAAGTCCTCAGAGGATTATTTAGAAGACCGGGCGCATTGAGAGCTGCGCTGGATAGTAGAGCTGCCTCCACGGATAACCTTGCTGCCTGTCCTGCAGGAAGTGTATCAGTTGCTCGAGCGATACTACCTGTTCCTGCTGTTCTTCCCTGCCCTGCAACTTAAAACCAGCTCCAGCGAGTTCTTTTTCTCCAATCACTACCTGGTAAGGCACCCAATCAGCGTGAGCTTCCCTAACCTTTTTACCCACCTTCTCCGGCCTGTCATCTACACTTACGCGGACTCCGGACTGAGCCAACTGCTGGGCCAACTGATTAGCATGTTCGACGTACGCGTCCGAAACCGGCAATAGACGCAGTTGCTCAGGAGAAAGCCAATAGGGCAACATGCCGGGTAAGCCTTGGCTGATCCTTTGCACTGCCTGGTCCAGCAGCAGATATAAAAAGCGTTCAATCGTTCCAATAATGGCCGTATGCAAGATAATGGGGTGCCGTTTCGCTCCCCTGTCATCTACGTAGCTGATACCAAAGCGTTCTGCGTTCCCCACATCGATCTGCACCGTGCCAATCTCGCGTGCCCGACCCATCAGGTCAATGATGTGGTACTCGAGATTGACCGTCCAGTAATAATTGCGGTCTCCCGGATAAAGGTGATTCAGGAGCGGACGCTCGACATCCCTGGCTATCTGCAGCAGTAACTCGCGATTAGCCGCATATGCATCAGGAGAAGACAGGTTAACCAAGAGCTCGTAATCCTGCCCAAACAGTGCCACTTCCCGCATGATGCGCTGGTGTAGCTGCATAAACCAAAGGGCAGCCTGCGGGTCATCCTGGCAGAAGACGTGCAGGTCGGGCATGTTAAGGCGCCTCGTACGGAACGCGAGCATACACTCACCCGACTGCTCCAAGCGATAGGAATCGGCGAGTTCATAGGCTCCAAAGGGCAAATGCTTATGGCTGATTTGCCAGTGTTTAATCATAGCGAACTGCTGATGACAGGCTGCGTAACGCAGCACATATCTTTGCTCACTATCCGGGTCTTGTACCGCATACAACCGGTCTCCGAACAGTTGAGCGTGCTCTGCCACCGGGCCCTCCTGCAGGTTGAACATATTCGTACCCTTCACCTGGAACAGGGGCAAATCGAGGTCGCGCACCACTGCGTTTACATAGTCAGCCAGCAGGTCGAACACCAAGGCACCTTTCGGGCCATAGCGCATATGGCCGCTATCGCTCATCTCTTCCCAGGCAATGCCCAGTCTGCGACAGACATCAAGGTACGCAGGTTCACTGTTCAGCGACTGGTAATCCTGCTTCAGTGCCTCCTTGCTGACCATGCTCCAGAACCCCTTGCTACCGATTGGCTTACCTGCCGAGATTTCCTCTTCCCGACCATCCGGGTGAAGTACCAAGAATCTTTCCTTGTTTTCCATGTTTGACTCCTCCTTAAGTGTTTACTTGGGGAGTCCTGCCTGCAACTTTGGGCAGCTGGCGCCTTAGCAGCCCTGGGAAGAATCACAAAACCCCGTCCCTAGTAAAGGGACGGGGTTAATACCCGTGGTTCCACCCAATTGACCACCCGCGAAGTGGTCACTCATTTGCAGGTACAGGAGTGCTCTCCGATACCCTGCTCATGATAACGCTGAGCCTGCGGCGTGGCTTCGCTTATGCTCCGCCCC
>JAWLDB010000144.1:0-6963 GCA_041686915.1 Bacillota bacterium | reverse complement strand
CAATCTGGGAGATGAGCGGCCTGATGCGCATATACTCGCGCGTAAATGGGAAGGTCGATGAAAAGCCGTTCATCGTGCCTCGCAGCTCTACCGCTGAGGAGTTTGCCCGCACTATTCATAACGCCGTCGCCAGCCGGATGCAAAAGGCCAAGGTATGGGGTAGTTCCGCCAAGTTCCCCGGTCAATTGGTTGGTCGGGACCATGTGTTGCATGACTGTGACCAGGTAGAGGTACTGGAGAAGTAAAGATAGCAACTGACCCACAGGGACGGTTCCTATGGGTCAGTTTTTCCGCCCCTAAGACGGTATGGATAGACGCATGGAATCGCGAATTATCGGGCGAAGGGCCGGAGGCATATGGAGCCTGGCCCGCGCCGCGTTATTCTTCGGTTGGCCTGCGTACCTCGATCTTGTACTCATCAGAATAGTTCTCGATGATATGCAGCATGCCACTGAGGAAGGCTGGGGTGCCCCAGGCGGTGTAGCGCGCACGCTTGGTGGCCTGGTCCCAAGTGAAGTTCCACTGCTTCGGCACATCCTCTGGTAGGCTGTTGACATAGGTCATTAGCTTCTCTGTCAGCCCCATTGGGTTGTCCGTATAGTAGTCGCAGATAGTGCAGATCAGCAAGGTGCCTGACTCCTGTGGGCCGGAGTTATTGAGAAAGCTCTGGACGGATCGGTTGGAGCGACTCTCGATGAACTGCTTCAATCCTTCGGTAGTAATCTTCCATTGTCCAATCTTGGTGGCTGGCAGTTCACCACTATTGATGAAGTCGCGCACGGATTTCTCGCTTACGCCGAGAATCTGAGCAGCCTCTTCTACAGTCATAAACTCGAATTTCAAATACATCATCCTTTAGCTTATGTTTACTTCTGTTTGTATTCTACTACTCTCCGTTGGGAGATGCAAAAAGGAATACGGAAGTGCGGGTCTGGGCGGAACATATTCCGCCTCTACGCGGTTCTGGGAGTGACATAGGTGCCAGGAATGCTGGGAACAAGGACCGAAGGTTATGGAACGCGGACCGCGCCGCGCAGGCATACTGAAGAGTAAGTGAGATGACAGCAGGATGGATGAAACTATCGCTACTCAGCGTCGTATGGTACCATATGACCTAATACATACGTTGAGGAGGCAAAGCTATGTGGATTAGAACGCAGAACAAACAGCAATTGATGAAGGTGATTAATGTATATGCAGAGTCTGAGCGGGGAAAGGTCGTCCTAATCGGCGAAGATCGCGAAACCGCGGTCGAGATCGGCACCTACAGCAGCATGGAGGAGGCAATAGCTGAACTGGACAACCTCCAGACCTTCATCGACATGTTCCCCGATAGAGTTTACCAGGTTAGATAGTCCCATCCGCGCAAAACCCTTATTTCAAGGCAGGTTCTATGGATTTGATGCAGGAAATACACCTAACAGCCGGGTACATTAGGTAGTACTGCTGTTAGGGATGGGAGGAATGGGAGATGAGCAGCCGCAACAAGGTCCAGCGGTGGATTTTGTGCCTGCTGGTGGTGGGCGTGGCAGTCGGTCTGGCGATACCCTGGCCTGCAGCTGCGCCGCAGATAGTCTCTATAGATGGTGATGCTGTTGTGAACACATGGGATGATGTCATCATCGATTTGGGACAGAAGGTCCCCTTGGGTAGAAGGCAGGTCACCGTCACTCCGGAAGCTGTCTTTCAGCCTAAGTGGAGCGACGATGGCAGTCAGCTGACGCTCGCACCGCTGGCTCGCTGGGAGTCGGAGACTTTGTACACGGTACAGCTGCCGCGCAAAGCAGGCCTTACCTTCATGACCGGACAGCAGCCGACAACGTCTGTCTTTGCAGGTGGAGATGTAATGTTGGACAAGCTGCCCGGAGAGAACATTCGAGTGAAAGGTCCCGAGTCCGTGTTTGCGGGTATGGGAGACCTGATCAGCTCAGCTGATATCGCGTTTGTCAACCTGGAAGGACCTGTGAGCACACGGGGTGCTCCGGTCAACAAGCGCTATACCTTCTGCGGCAGACCGGAAGCGTTGGACGCTTTGGATGTGGCAGGAGTTGATGTAGTATCTTTTGCCAATAACCATGCCGCTGACTATGGGCTTGATGCGTTTGTAGATACTCTGACCCATTTGCAGGAACAAGGCATCGGATACACGGGGGCTGGCCTCAATAAAGCTGAGGCGCTCTCGCCGTGGATCACTGAGTTAAAGGGCACGCGCATCGCTTTTCTGGCATTTGCGCAGCGTGACGTGCTCCCAGCATGGAGCTATGGTTTGTTTGGGGCCGGGGTTGATAAGCCAGGCATGGTGTTTCATGACGGGCTGGGAGCCAGGGAGGAGATGCTGGCGGCTATAAAGGCGGCGAAACAAGAGGCCGACCTGGTCTTTGTCTCCATGCACTGGTGTTACGAGCGCGAAACGAAGCCCCGCCAGTTTTTCCGCGATCTCGGTGCAAGCATCATCGACGCCGGGGCAGATGCCATTATCGGACATCATCCGCATTTGCCCTATGGAGTGGAGCTCTATCAGGGTAAGCCCATTATCTACAGCCTTGGCAACTTCCTGTTCCATCCTTACGTGCCGGCTCAGCGGGAGAGCTATGTAGTCGTGTTCGAGGCCAGCCCCGAAGGGGTCACCGGCCTGAAGCTGCACCCCATTCTGATGGAAGACGGCATGGTGGAACTGTTGACGGGCGATGCGGCAGACAATCTGGCACAGGCTGTCATAGACAGGTCGAGCGCACTAGGCACCAGGGTGGAGCGGCAAGGAGATGTCTTGATAGTACAGCTTCCATAGCAAAAGCCCCTTCCGGGTTTCCGGAAGGGGCTTCATTTCATGTTAGTTGTTCTTCTGAGCCTTGGCCCAAGTGTCGCGCAGACCGACAACCCGGTTGATTACCAGCTGGCCTTCCTTGGACTCCTTCTCATCGACATGGAAGTAGCCCTGACGCAGGAACTGGAAGCTGTCACCTGGCTTGGCATCAGCGAGACTGGGCTCGAGCAGGCAGTCATTCAGTACTTCCAAGGAGTTGGGATTGATGTAGTCAGTGAAGTCCTTGCCCTCTTCACTATCCTCCGGGTTCTCCTGGGTGAACAACGTGTCATAAAGGTTGACAGTTGCCTTAATGGCGTGGTCACCTGAGACCCAGTGGGCAGTAGCCTTAACCTTGCGGTTGGCACCTTCTTCACCGCTCTTGCTGGTCGGGTCGTAGGTGCAGCGCAACTCTACGATGTTGCCATTCTCGTCCTTGACTACGCCTTCACACTTGATGATGTACGCGCCCTTCAGACGCATTTCGCGTCCAGGAGCCAGGCGGTAGAACTTCTTTGGCGGGTCTTCCATGAAGTCTTCCTGCTCAATGTAGATCACCCGGGAGAAAGGCACCTTGCGGGTACCGGTTTCAGGAGCTTCCGGGTTGTTCTCAACTTCCATCCACTCGACCTGTCCCTCCGGATAGTTCTCCAGTACGACCTTGAGCGGCCTGAGCACTGCCATTACACGCGGTGCCGTAGCATTCAGGTCCTCGCGGATGCAATGCTCCAGGAAGCCATACTCTAGCGTGGTCGCATGCCGGGAAACGCCAGCCCGCTCGGCAAAGGCGGCTATAGCCTTGGCGGTGTAGCCGCGGCGGCGCAGGCCGCGCACGGTTGGCATACGCGGGTCATCCCAACCACTTACCAGGCCTTCTTCTACCATGCGGCGTAACTTGCGCTTGCTGAGCACCGTATTGGAAACGCTCCAACGCCCGAACTCAATCTGTTTAGGGCAGCCGGGTACGCCGTAATCAACGTTCTTTACGAACCAGGCGTAGAGGTCGTTATGGTCAGCATAATTGATATCACAGAGGGAGTGGGTAATGCCTTCCAGCGCGTCCGACAACGGATGCGAGTAGTCATACATTGGGTAAATGCACCACTTATCCCCTGTGCGGTGATGGTGGGCATGGCGGATACGGTACAGTGCCGGGTCGCGCATGTTGATGTTAGGTGAAGACATATCAATCTTGGCGCGCAGTACCTTGGATCCGTCCGGAAACTCACCCTTCTTCATCCGCTCAAACAGGTCGAGGTTTTCTTCCACCGAGCGGTCGCGGTAGGGGCTGTTCTTGCCCGGCTCGGTCAAAGTACCGCGATATTCGCGCATCTGCTCGGGAGTGAGGTCATCTACGTAGGCCAAGCTTTTCTTGATCAGTTGCACTGCGAACTCGTAGAGCTCATCAAAGTAGTCTGAGCAGAAGAACAGACGGTCCTCAAAGTCTGCACCCAGCCATTTGACGTCATCGATGATTGCATCGACAAACTCCTGTTCTTCTTTGACAGGGTTGGTGTCATCGAAACGCAGGTTAAACTTGCCACCATACATCTGAGACATACGGTAGTTGAGCATAATGGCCATCGCATGTCCAATATGCAGGTAGCCGTTGGGCTCGGGGGGGAAACGGGTGTGAACACGGCCATCGTTCCAGCCCTTCTCCAGATCCTCGTCAATGATGCGTCGTATAAAGTTGGAGAGTTCGTTTTCATTTACGGACATCGGTGGTCACCCTCTTTTGAATTTGCTATTAAAGACTATTAAAACACAAGCCGGAGTTGTATTTCAACGGTCAATTGTCTCTTATTATCATATCACAGGCTGATGAGTTGCCAAAATGAGGGCAGAACAGGGCTAGACTAACCCATAGTAGCAGGACTTTCCATGCAATCGCTAGAATAGAGTGACATCTTGCTAAGTAAGCAGCATACTTCGCATAAGCGAAGACGTGCGTTTAAGGAGGAATTTGCAATGGAGCGAGTGATCAGACCACTATCCGGTGAACAGGAGTTGCTGGAATATGCCCGCATACAGCTGTCTGCGTATCCTGCCATCCCGGGGCCGGCTGAGAAGTTATTGGAGCGGCTAAACCTGATGGTTGAGCATGATGATGCATCCCGTCTGTGGGGCGTGTTTGAAGACGAGCGTATGATCGGTGGCATGCGCATGCTTGACTTCCAGCTCAACTATTTCGGTCAGTTCATCCCTGCCGGTGGAGTAGGCAGCGTGGCTGTCGACTTGCCGCAGAAGAAGAAGGGTACAGCCAAGGACATCATCCAGTTCTTCATCCAACATTATCAGGACAAGCAGGCCTACCTGACTCTGCTCTACCCCTTCCGCCCGGACTTCTATCACAAGATGGGCTACGGGTTCGGCCAGAAGAACAATCAGTATTCCTTTACTCCTGATAGCCTGCCATATGCTGGATCCCGGCACGGGGTGGATTACCTGACCCAGGACGACCTGCCACTGCTCGAGGAGTTCTGCGCAGAGCAGTCTGCCAGGCAGCATGGGTTCTGTAAGAAGAGCAGCTTCGAGCTGCAGGGCATGCTGAGGGGGCATTGTCCTAACCGGACGCTGGTCGGCTATAAGCAGGACGGTGCGCTGAAAGGCTACCTGCGCTTCAGCTTCCGTCGCGGGCATGAGAGCAACTTTGTTAAGAACAACATGGTCATTCACGAGTGGCTGTGGGATGGTCAGGAAGCGTTGGCTGCCCTCTGCTCCTTCTTACATACGCAAGCTGATCAGATCAATCGCATCATCTTCGCTACGCAGGACCAAAACTTCCACTTCCTGCTCGCGGATGTGCGCAATGGATCCGATAACATCATCCCGAGCGTCTATCACGAGACTAATACTGCCGGCGTCGGCTTGATGTACCGTATCACCGGTCTTAAGGAGTTCCTGCAACAGACGGGTTACCGAAACTACAACGGCCAGACGATTAACCTTCGCCTGAATGTCACAGACACTTTCAGGCCAGAGAATGCCGGAGAATACCTGCTTTCTTTCCAGGAAGGCAAGCTCACCCTGGTAGACAAACTGGACAGCGCAGTTGACGTATCCATTGATATCGCTGAACTGTCTACCCTCGCGATGGGCAGCGTGGGCTTTGGCGAGCTCTATCGGCTAGGCAAGGTACAGACAGGGGCTGGGTACGTAAAGGAATTAAACAAGCTGTTCGCAGTATCGGCAAAGCCGGAGTGCATCACCGCATTCTAGATTGAAATGCAAGGGAAATCCCGCCACATGGGGAATTAATACTAGGAGACAACATCATAAGGAGGCGCGAAAACATGTCCAAACACATTGGCCACGAGTTCATGGAGAAGACCAAGTATCAGTACCTGGGCGAGTCTGATCAACAGAAAGAGCTGCCACAGCCGCCGCTCTATCAAACATCCGAAGGTAAGCCAACTATTGATCTGCCAGATCCGCAGGCAGTGAAGGTTAAGCAGATAGACCTTACCCAGGCCATCAACCAGCGTAAGAGTATGCGCAAGTACACCGAGCAGCCGCTTTCATTGGAAGAGCTGTCCTACCTGCTCTGGTGCACCCAAGGTGTTAAGCAGGTGACTAACCGGCCAGCTACCATCCGGACAGTCCCGTCAGCCGGTTCCCGGCATCCGTTTGAGACCTATCTGCTGGTCAACAATGTAGAAGGCCTGAAGCCTGGCATCTACCGCTACGTTGCAGTTGAGCACAAGTTGGTCGAGGTTAGCATAGAAGAAGGCCTGGCTGACAAGCTGACCCATGCCTGTTACCGTCAGGTATTTGTCAAAACCAGCGCTGTTAGTTTCTTCTGGGTAGCTGTAGCCTATCGTTCTGTCTGGCGCTACCAAGAGCGCTCCTATCGTTACATGCACCTAGATGCCGGTCATGTGTGCCAGAACCTTTACTTGGCAGCTGAGGCCATCGATAGTGGCGTATGTGCGATTGCAGCCTTTGATGATGATGAGGCCAACGGGCTCCTGGGCGTGGATGGCGAGGAGCAGTTCCTAATCTACGTTGCCACGGTAGGCAAAAAGTAGAACTTCAGGGCAGCCGCCATGGCTGCCCTGTTTGCTCCCAGTAAGATTGTTAACACGCGCAGGCAAGGGTAGAATAGGTGAGAGAATACGCCCTGAAGGGGTTGGCTTGATGATACGAGTGACTGGAAT
>JAWLDB010000143.1:0-7101 GCA_041686915.1 Bacillota bacterium | reverse complement strand
GTGTGGCGATGCCAATAGTATAATTCCTCAATAAGGGTATGAATTCTAGGTGAAGTTGCCAAAGTCCTTCTATATAGGAAAGTTATTGGTGTGGAAGCAGGCGCGTTGTGGGGGCGGGCAGAATGCAATTCTGCCCCTACAACCGTTTAGGAGGACACGAGGGAAGCGACCGAGAAGGTATGATGGAGGGGTCGGATCCTATCCGACCCGGGCGGGCAGAATGCAATTCTGCCCCTACAACCGTTTTGGAGGATACGGGGAAGGCGACCGAGAATGTATGATGGAATTAGATGGACAACGGAGGGCTTACGATGAAGCGAGGCAATATTATCTACCTGAACGGGGCATCGAGTTCCGGCAAAACCACCCTGGCCAAGCGGCTGGTGCAGGAGCTGCCGGATTACTTCCATTTAAGCGTGGATGACTTTGACCTAGTGATAGAGCGCATGGAAGACAGGCAGAATAAGCGGCTGATACCGGTAGAAACTGAGTACTTCTTCTACCGCACGGTGGCGATGTTCTCGGACAAGGGTGTGAACCTGATTGTCGATGATGTGCTGCATACGCCTGAGGTGGAAAGGGATTGTCTGCAGGTGTTGGCCGGCTATCCGGTGTTGTACGTAGGTGTGCATTGCCCGCTTGAAGAACTGGAACGCCGGGAACGGGAACGCGGCGACCGGGATATTGGGCAGGCCAGAGCTCAGCTCGAGCATGTCCATAAGTATGACGTGTATGATGTGGAAGTGAACAGTGTTCTGGATGGGCTCGACGTAGCTGTGCAGAAGATTGTAGATGCCCTCCGCAAGGCCGATTTCCCCACGGGGTGGGGCATTACGGCGGAGAGACTTGGGTAGACACAAAAGAGCCAGACGCGAATGTCTGGCTCTTATCTATTGCTAGGTGTACATGCGAATGACGCTGATGCGGTTCTTGTCGACTTCCTCGACCACGAACCGGACGCCTTCTGACTCTAGCTTCTCGCCCACTTCCGGGATCCGCCCCAATAGACTGAGCATGTATCCTGCCATGGTTCCATAGTCTTCCGACTCAAAGTGTGTGCCGGTGAGTTCATTCACTTCTTCTATGCGGGCAGTGCCGCTGATGAGGAACTCGTCTTCCTTGATAACTCGTACGGGTGCTTGCTCACCGTCGTCATGTTCGTCCATTATTTCGCCCACAATTTCCTCCAGCAGGTCTTCCATAGTGATGATGCCGGCTGTTCCACCGTACTCATCCAGAATGACTGCCATGGTCACCTTCTGCTTGCGCATCTGCTGCATCAGCTGGCCAGCTTCCACGAACTCAAAACTGAACAGGGGCGGCAGCATATGATCGCGGATGCTGAAGTTCTCACTAGTATCTGACCCGAGGAAGTCCTTGATATGAATGACTCCCACGATGTTATCCATATTCTCTTCGTACACGGGAGCGCGCGAGTAGTTCTCTGTCTTAAAGAACTGGACTACCTGATTGTAGGTCCATTTACTATCGATAGCAGAGATGTCTGGTCGGGAAGTCATGATGTCCTCTACACGCCTACCGCTGAAACCGAAGACGTTGTTAATTAGGTCGCGCTCCTCATTTTGAATAATGCCCTCTTCCTGGCTGACTTCTACCACGGTGCGCAATTCTGCCTCTGTGATTAGCGGTTTGTCGCTTGCATCCTGGCCGGAAACCATGCGGATTACTAGTCGGCTGACCCGACTGAGTAGAAACGTAAGCGGCGTCAGAATGCGGGCAATCAGCCTAATCAGGGGTGATACTTTAATTGACACACCTTCTGAGTCGTTGGCTGCAATGGCTTTTGGCACTACCTCGCCAAAGATCAAGACTAGAACTGTCGTAATCGCTGTTGCGTAGGCCACACCTGTCCCGCCAAAATACGAGATGGCCAATGCGGTAGTGATAGATGATGCAGCGATGTTAACGAGGTTGTTGCCAATGAGGATAGCACTGAGCAGTTCATTTGGCTTCTCCAGTAGCTTGGATACCACTTTGGCACCTCTCACCTGCTCGTCGACCATATGCCTGACCCTAATTTTGCTCAGGGACATGAGGGCGGTTTCCGATGCTGAGAAGAAGGCTGAGCCCATTAGTAGTATCGCGAGAAAAACTATCTGTGCCAAACTGTCTGGGTCCATTATTGGTTTCACTCTCCCTGTCTTTTTAATACGCGTTCTAGTATAACATACCAGTTGCTCTCGAGGCGGAACTAATCAGCCATACTACCCGTGGCGTTGAATGTCACGGTAAAGGTGGTTCCATCTGGGCCGGTAGCCACATCTATCTTCGCTCCGTGTCGGTCTGCGATTCGATAGCATACAGGGAGACCAAGGCCTGTCCCATTATCTTTGGTGGTGACAAACGGCGTGCCTAGCTTGGGGAGAACCTCTTCTGCTATCCCGGGGCCAGTATCTCGTACCTGTAGAACTATGTTCTCACCCTTTTGATAGGTGCTGATAACGACTTCGCCCTTCTGGTCCAACGCCTCCAGTCCATTGCGCACTAAATTTAAGATCAGCTGCCGGATTTCCTTTTCATCAAACTCTGTGTCCGGAATCGGGCCTAGTTTGGTACAGAGCTCATGTCCTCTGCGGAACGCGTCAGCCAGTAGAAGTGGGCGGATGGATCGGATTACGCTGTTAAGATTGCCGGGCTGCATCTCAACCGTCTTGTTCTTAGCCAAGGACAGGAACTCGGTGATGATGCTGTTTGCACGGTCGATTTCCTCGATCATGGTGCTAAATTGTGTGTGGTACTGAGTGAACTCCTCTTTCATCTGCAGCAACTGCAAGTAGCCACGTACTGTAGTCATCGGGTTGCGTACCTCATGCCCAATACCGGCTGCCATTTCCCCCACCATGTTCAGTCGATCCAGATGGGCCATCTCCTGTTCATATTGGCGGATTTGGGTCATGTCGAGCAGCACGTAGAGAATGTGCTTTTTAGGCTCTTCCCGAATTACGGTGACCTGGCTTAAGACTGTGCGCTTCTCACCAGATTTCGTGTGCCCTATGTATTCAACTGGATTGGTCGTGTCGCTCCGGGATTCAACAAGTTTTTCACCTTCGACTTGACAGTCGCTGAAGCCCAGGTCGTATGGTGTTTTGCCTATGGCTTCTTCGCGGGTATATCCCCACGTCTTCTCCCAGGCGGGATTGACATCTACATAAGTCATCTCAGGCGCCTGCATGATAGCCATAACTGCCAGACTGTTAGAAAAGACCGTCTGGAAACGTTCCAGGGCTTCCAGTCGCTCCTGCTCAATCTGTACTAAGTCTGTGATATCTTGATATATGCCCACGGCGCCGATTATCTGTTCTTCTTGATACAGCGGCGTAGCGTTCAGGACCCAATCACGACCCTTAATCTGCTGTCGGGAGTTGCGAGTAGTTGTCCCAGCGAGTGCCCACCTCAGTGGCGATGCGTTGGGGTCTAAACCCGTGCTGGCGATGAGGTCAAAATATGAGCTGCCTATGAGTTGCTCATTTTCTCCTAAAACGGACTTCAATGTGTTGTTAATCATCTGTATCAAGCCGTCCCGGTTCACCACAATAATACCCGCCGGGCTTTGCTCGAGTATGGCATGCAGCCTGTGTTGGGCATCTGCTGTTGCTTTGGCTTGATTAAGCAGTTCAAAGCGGAGTTCTGCCACCGTATCAAGGGTGGCAGACATTTCGGAAAACGCTGGCGCGGTTATCTGCTCGCCAGACTTGTAGTTCCTCAGATGGACGTGGAATCTCTGCAATTCACGATTTATTCGTCGGAAACTGTAGTGCATGCCAAGCATCATCATAATCCAGAGAGAACCAAGCCCGATAATATGGCGCCTGAATGCCGCTAGGAATGCCTGGTTAATGTGATCCAGCTTAACATTGGCCCAGGAAAAAGCGACTACCTCGCCGTTAACCAAATGCGGATTGACAACCGACAGTGTTGGAGCTCCATCCCACATGTTCGTCTTGGGGTTGTAACCGACTTGTAGTTGTTTGTATGACAAGGCTCTGGTTGCCAACTCGGAAAGTGGTAGTTCCAGTATTTCAGGTTTTGGGGGATACGCCGCCAGCATCTGTTTGCCACCATAGCCAATACCGTATGTAGGGTGCTGTTTGCCAATCTCGTCGAGTACAGCCTGCAACACAGGACTGAAACGAGCAATGTGCTCCCTGTGGCTCAGAGCCTGGATGTCTTCCTTGGCCAAAGCTATCTCAACGGAGCGAGGAAAATACTCCTCGAGTTGCATCACTAACTTGACCAGGTCCAACTCGTGTTGTTTAAGCGTTTGCTGCCTGATGTCGTTCGATTCAAGATAGCCTAGGATCAGAGTAAGAGTAGTGATTAATAAGGTGACAAGTATGTATGAGCGTTTAGCAAGGGAAACAGGTCGCAAGAAGATCCCTCCGTACAAAGCGTGCTGTTAATATGGGGAATTCGACCAAGACGGTCATATACCTTGCAGTGCACAACTATCTTTCTCTCTTTGCATCAGCTGTCCAGCTTCTCCAACGGCGGTATATTTCGTTTCGCCCATAAAGAAGCTAAAGTGAAGCAACCGTGAAAGAGGTGTTTTACGCAGTGAGCGAGAGAATGCATGGCATAGAGACGGAGAGCTTGGGAGAGAGGCTGACTATGGGGGCGCTTAGCGCGCTTCAGGGCATCGCCAGCCATTATGCGCAGGTGCTGCCTGATGTAGCCTGCTTGAAGATAGTGATTGCAAACGCGTACTTGATTGGTAACCCGCGTGATCACGCGGAATGGGTGTTGGTCGACGCTGGGCTGCCTGGTACGGTTGGTACTATTCTGAAGGAAGCGGAAGATCATTTCGGCAAGGACAACCCTCCCCAGGCAATCATCCTGACACATGGGCATTTTGACCATGTGGGAGCGTTGGTAGAGCTGGTAGAGCATTGGGAAGTACCTGTGTATGCGCACGAGCAGGAACTGCCTTACCTGACAGGCAAGGCCAACTATCCACCGGCAGAAACTGAAGTGAGTAAGGGCTTGATGGCCAAGCTCTCCCCTGCTTATCCACGGGAAGGTATTAATTTGGGCGGGTATGTGCAGCCTTTGCCAAGTGACGGTGAGGTGCCGTCATTGCCGGAGTGGAAGTGGATTGCCACGCCCGGGCATACTCCAGGACACATCTCGCTGTTTCGGGAGAGCGACCGGGCTTTGATTGCGGGAGATGCCTTTGTGACGGTGAAGCAAGAGTCTGCTACGGAAGTGTTGTTGCAGGACAAGGAAGTACACGGTTCTCCGGCCTACTTCACACCTGACTGGAAAACGGCCTGGGAGTCGGTCAAGCGGTTGGACGAGTTGCGGCCGGAACTGGCGATGACCGGGCATGGTAAGCCAATGCAGGGTGAGGAACTCAGGAAGCAGTTAAGCACGTTGACGGCGAATTATGGGAAGTTGGCGGTGCCGGATAAGGGGAAATATGTGCAGTAACAGGTTAAGAGCAGCACCCAAGTGCGGGTGCTGCTCTCTCGTATACTCATCTCTTTTTTACAAACCGCATGTCGCAGTAAGCCTGCCCAGTACCTAAGGTTCCGTTACGGAAGAACTCAATGCCAACTCTCTCGCAGAACTTGGGGAAGAATACCTCATCTCCGTAACAGCTAGAGTAGTAGCAAAGGTATGGGTTACCCAGGGCCTTAGCCACTTCGCACCAGGCGCAGTATGTAATGTTTATCTGCAGCGTATCGGCGGTTTCCTCTACCACTTCACCTCGCTCCAGACCTTTCTTGGCCATCGCCTCACACAGAGCAACGTAGTATTGTTTGAACGGCGGTAGAAACTCGCCGTTTCCACAGGCGACAAAGTCTTCAGGCCGGGCAAAGACTTCCTCCAGCGCGTCATAGGCGATTTTGTCAGAGAAGCTGTTACGCAGTTTCGCTGCGCGCTCAATCCCAAGTAAGTCTGCCAAAACCTTAGCGAAGACTATCTTCCGCAGGACAATGTCGAGGTCTTCTTCGGATATCCCGTTGTCCCGCAGGTGTTTCCAATCCATTTGCTCAGCCTTCCGCACTTCAGCCTTGCAGGTCTTAATCAGCCTGAGAAAACCAGAGGCGCCAAGGGCGGCTATCAGGCTCGCCAGGAATGACATCGCCGCTCTCGCAATGCGTAGCTTTTTTCGAAGAGGCGCCGTCGCTTCCCTCTGCATGGTCATTATATCCTTGCCATAGTTCTTGAGGTGTTCAACCTGCACGCATCCCACTCCCTCTCAATGGAAGAAAGCGCCCGCCACAACAAGCGCGATTCTTCGGTTCTATAGCCAAATTGGCTTGTAGGTAGTGAAGCCAGCGTAGTCATCCAGGACCATTTGAGCACGCCGGAGCATGCCGTCGACTTCTTCCTGGCCGAAGCGGGTGGCCCAGACGACAGAAAACAGGATGACATCCGCCAGGTAGAGGGCCACCAGGCGGTAGAAGGCATCTGGCACCTCTTCCCCAAAATAGCCAGCAAGCTGCCCTCTCACAAAAGATATGCTTTGCTCGCGGCTGAAGAACATCATCTTATAGAACTCTTCATATGGGTCACCGTAGTCCCATCGGTTGAAATCGATGATGCCGAGTTCCCCTTCCGCGGAGATGATCATGTTGCCGGGATGGTAGTCGCCGTGCTGCAGCACCTGCGGGCGGTCCTTCAGCAGATGCAGGTTCTCTTCTATATACTTGAGCGCCAGTTCATCATGCGGGACCTTGAACTCGCAGGCATGATATCTGTCGAGATGCGACATGATCTTCTTTGTCATGCGCTCTTCCCATTCTGGTTGGTCGTCCGGTGCAGGGACAGAGTGGATACGCTTCAAAACCTGTCCGGCTTTGACGCCTAGCTTGTATTGATCTTGCTCGGTGAGGGTACCAAGCACATCTTCCAGGGCCTCGCCTTCCAGCCACGTAAGCAGCGAGTAGACATAGCGCCCTTCGCCGCATACCCCAAGCTCCAGCGGTTTAGACATCCTGATCCCTACTTCGTCGAAGAGCTGCATGGCAGCGAACTCTTTCTCTTTGGCCAGATACTGTTCGTTGTCGGACAAGCGCAGCAGCAGGCGTGCCCCGTCTTGCCGCTCTATATAGTACTTCTTGTCACGCGACCAAC
>JAWLDB010000142.1:0-7118 GCA_041686915.1 Bacillota bacterium | reverse complement strand
CTCGCCTGACCAATCGGGTAAGGCAGGCGGCGGCTTCGACGGGGTCGTTAGAGTTATACCAGGCACGCCTGCGGACAAGGTGGTCAACTTCCGTCACATTGACCTCGTGCACCGCCTCGACGATCTCCCAGATCTGCCGAATAGCAGCGCTACGCTCTGACCAGTCCAGCTCAGGCCAGGCTGCGCTCAGAGTCCTGCCTGAGACTTCTCTGGACAGGCTCCATTCCAAGCCTTCTGTGACTCCGGTCGCGACGTTAATAGGATAACCCACCTTTTGTTGCAGGTAGGAAGCAAGCGTTACCTCGCGCCTAATCTTGTCGTTGTCTGGTTTGGTGGACAGGCGTAACGCCAGTCCGCCGGCCAACCACGTGGCATTGGTCCAGCCAACGGCCCTCCTGGCAGTGGCGAAGTCGACTCCATAATCAGAAAAGATGCTGGACGCTATCCTTTCGAGTTGTTTCATGCTGCTTTCCTCCCACTTCGTACTGAACAGGATCTTTATTTATCAGCTATTCGCCGCCTTCTTGGGAAAACCTGCATCTGACGAATAGGCGTGCTGCTAGCACATCCCAGTTGATTATTGTTGTTGTTAGTTGATTATAGTTGATTAGTGTTGTAAACTGGAACCAGGAGGTGGCAAGCATGAGCACGGACTTGGAACTACTCACCGCTCAAGCTCTGGCTGAAGCTTTAGGGTTATCTGTAGAGACTGTGTGGCGATACACTCGCGAAAACAAGATACCTTATATAGCACTAGGTAACAGGCAATATCGTTATCGTCTGGCTGATGTGCTAAGGTCACTTTCGGGTGCGCAGGTGAAAGACGAACCTGCTGACTACAGGGTTAGTTCAAATCAGAAGCTTACGTATCATGATTATTTGGCGTTGCCAGAAGAAGACGGGTGCCGCTATGAGCTGCTTGATTGGGTACTGGTTAAGGACCCTGCTCCCATTGTGATGCATCAGCGTGTTTCCCGGCGTCTGCAGCGCATGCTAGAAGACTATGTAGCAGCCACCGACCCGGCTGGCGAGGTGTTTAACGCGCCGCTTGACGTGAAGCTGGGAGATTATACTGTAGTGCAGCCGGACATCCTCTACATTGCTGGGGGGCAGAAAGAGCTGGTGCTACGTGAACGCATTGAAGGTTCCCCAATGCTGGTAGTTGAAGTGTTATCGGCCTCGACCGCTAGTAGAGACCGGGTGCGTAAGATGCGCATCTACCAGCAGGCTAGGATCCCACACTACTGGCTGGTCGACCCGGAAGAAAGGACCATGGAGTGCTTGGAACTGCAGGATGGAAGCTATGCAATCGTGGCGAGTGGAATGGATGAGGATGTGGTAGAGGCCCCTGGGTTCCCAGGGCTGACGATAGAACTGAAGGCGCTGTGGTCGTAGGGGCAGAATTGCATTCTGCCCAGGGTTGAATGAAATTCAACCCCTACAATTAGTATTCATGGCCGCATTATCAGCGGTGTCGCGCAATTGGTGAGTCGTGCACAACACGGGGCCGCAGGCAATATGAGAGGGCCTCTGGCCCACCGCGCCGCGCTGCCCAGGGTTGAATGAAATTCAACCCCTACAAGAGATAGGGGGAGCGGGTTCGCTTAGGATAGAACGCCTACATAGTGCTGGAAAACGGCCAGGAGCACAGGCTCCTGGCCGTTTTTGCTTCCTGTCTACTCTTGCAGTTTCTTCTTGATATCCCGGCTGCGCTTCCAAGCGTGCATTACGAGGGAAACAGCTATAATGCCGTAAGCTACAAAGGAGCGGAAGAATTCGCCTAACTGGGCATCACCTAACAGGTTCTTGCCAGCGAAGGGGGAGACCATGAACAGAGTATGGAAGAGCACAAGCCCGACCAGCGCCTGACCCACGGTGGCCTTGGTTACCGAGGCACCGCCAATCAGCAGGGCGGCAATAGCAAAGGTGCCTACTGCCGTATGGCTGTCGTAGGTACTAAGGTTACCCATGTTCTGCAGCAACATCAGCTGTCCCCAGGCAGCCATCACGGTAGAGATGGTGATGGCAAGTATCCTGGTCTTATCGACATTGATGCCAGACACCCGGGCAACATGCTGATCTTGTCCTACCGTCTTGAAATCCTGGCCCAACTTGGTGCGGCTGATGAAGTCAATAAACAGGCAGCCCAAGGCTATGATGCCGAAGGTGATTACGGGGATCTTGACGTTGTTCATCAAAGATCCACTGAATAGCGTGATTGCGGACACTGCAGCCAGAAGCAGTCCGCCACCGGCATAGACCAGCAGTCGGTTCTTGGCTGAAGGAGCGTGCGGCCGCAGGAAGCGCCAGGTATTTAGCAGCAAAAGCGCCAAGCCGGCGACCAGCCCTGCGATCGGAACCGATATCTTGTAAATGTTGTCCATAGAGCCACTTATCGCGATCAGATCAACAGTGTTCTTGATGCCAACACCGCTCCCGAGAAGCAGGTCCGGGTTCTTAAGCGGGATAAGGGTGCCAACCAACACCAACAGAATTAGCATATAGACACCGCTTGCAAAAAAGCCGGTAATCATGCTGGTAATCATCTCTTGGCCCCGGGTCTTGTTCAGGAGCTTGCCGACCAAAATACCGATAAAGATGGCAATTGGGGTAGAGAGCACCACTGCCAACAGGAAGCCGGGAATACCACCGACCTTAAAATGGGTAACTGTGATCACTGCAAACTGAGCCGACATAGCGCCCAGAGTAATAGCGAAGTTTAGCCCCATACCAGCCATGACTGGGATCAAGAGAGCAAGCACAAGCAACGAGTTGCGCGCCAGCCGGCTGATCAGGTCGTTTACCACGAAGGGAGCACTTAATCCTGATAGCGACCAGCCGACGAGACAGATCACGACAAACATTGCCGTGACCATGTTGTCGAGCAGGAAGCTCTTTAGTGAGTTTAAGTCAAGTGGCCTGCGTCCAGGGGGCATCTGAATTGGTAGCTTTGTACTCACGTTAGTCAGCCCCCCCTACCTGAGTTAGTGCGTAGAGGATGATGCCATTTGAGACAATGATACGGGCGACTTCGGCCACGCCCCCTACGTTGATAATCCGGTTGGCTACCGGCAGGGAGATGACCAGCAAGCTCTGGAAGAGGAAACAGCCAAGAATCACGTGCGTGATATTGGCCTTGCGTACGGTAGCGCCGCCAATCAGGATGGCAGCGACAGCGGTGAAGCCCATCCACATCGGTGCCTCGTAGATTTGGATGAAGCCATAACTCTGATGGAAAACCACGATACCGATTGCGCCAAGTACCGTAGAGAGGATTGTGCCGAGCATGCGGTTCTTGTCCACGTTCAGGCCGCTAGCCAAGGCAAACTGCTTGCTATCACCGACAGCCTTCATGGCTAAACCGGTTTTGCTGCGCAGGAACAGCCAGATCGCGAGACACGCGACCGCGAAAGCCAGCAGTAATCCGGTAGGTACGCGCAGGCCACCAATCTCAAAAGCCCATAGTTTGTCCAGGACCTTCTCATAACGTTCGGCCAGGCTGATTGTTACGCGCAAACCCCGGCCTATTGGCCACTTCATCTCCGGACTCCGGAAGGGGAGAAGCGTCCATCCCAGGTTCATCAGTGATACTACGGAGAAACCGACATACGTCGCTATCATCATCTCGGAACCCTTAACCCTGTTTAGCAACCAACCGTAGATAGCCCCGGTCGCTACGGCTAATGGGATACTTGCGAGCATAGATACCACTAAAGCTGGAAAGCCGGTCAGGTCAAACTCAATAGAAAGCAGACTACCCAACAAGCCACAGATTACGCCCAGTGGCAAGCCGAAGTTTGGCCCGATGCCACTTACGATGCCTGGCAGCATGGCTAGAACCAGAACACCATTCATGCCAGTGCGCACCAGGCTGCTGCTGGCTAGTTCAGCCAGGTCCAGATCATACACTGCCGCCAAAACAACCAGCGTAAGCAGGAAGCCGATGATGATTGCGCGAGCTACTCCCAGGTTGGTGTACATTTGCTTAAGCATTGGCATCTCTAGTCAGCCCCCTGTTCACGCAGTCTCTTATAGTCGCCAGCCATCATCAGGCCGAAGTCTACGTCACTGGCTTCCGGTGCAAGGATGCCTTCTATCGCCCCGTGGCTGACAATGGCGATGCGATTGCAGATGGACCGGAGTTCGGCCAGTTCACTCGAGGTCATGATTATGGTCATTCCGAGCTCGCGGTTCAGCTTGACCAGCGTTTCCATCACTAGGCGTTTGGCACCGACGTCGATGCCGCGCGTGGGCTCGGACACAAACAGAATACTTGGTTCAAGGGCAAGCGCCCGGGCTATACACACCTTTTGCTGATTGCCACCACTCAGGCGGCGGGTGAGCTGGAGTGGCCCGGTGCAGCGAATATCCAACGTTTTGATCATTTCGAGGGCATGCTGACGGATGACTTTAGAGTTGGCCTGACTGAGCGGCCCCAGCTTCCAGAGAAACCTGTTGCGCATCTGCATGGCTGTGAAGGCTATATTGAACTCGATGGAAGAGTCAAGCAGCAGGCCTACACCACGTCTGTCTTCTGACACGAAAGCCAAACCGGCATCATACGCCGCCTTGGTACTGTTCAGCTTGAGGGGTTGTCCGTGCACCAGCACTTCACCGGTAGCGGGATACATACCCATAATGCCGTTGGCAATACCGATCTTACCTTGGCCGCCTAAGCCTCCAATACCGATGATCTCGCCTTTATACACGTCCAGGTCAACCTGGCGGACTTCTTCACCTGGCATCAGCACCTTTAGATTACGAATAGATAAGGCCAGTTCAGATGCATTAATAGATGCTTCGTGCCTAATTAAGCGTTCCACTTGGCGGCCAACCATCAGCTCAGCCAGCTTGAAAACGTCGGCTTCCACCTTCGGCATGGTGCGGATTAACTCGCCATCGCGAAGGACGGTGACTGTATCAGCAACTTCCATTACCTCATCCAGACGGTGGGTGATGAACAGCACGGCTATACCGGAAGCAGCAATGGCTTTCATAGCTTCCAGCAACCGGGCCGCTTCACCCTCAGTCAATACGGCAGTCGGCTCATCGAAGACCAACAGTTTGACGTTACTCTTATCAAGCTCTCTGGCTATTTCGATGAACTGCATATATCCTACAGGCAGGCCAGCCACCTTTGTCCATTCTTCAATGCTTAGACCAATCGTATCCAGGGCCTTGCGTGCATCTTTGTGCATGCTTGGCATGTCCAGAACATTGAGCTTGGGCCCGAACAGCCTACTAGCCATGGTTGGTTTGGTGATTTCGCGGTTGACCTTGATATTCTCAGTTACACTGAAGCTCGGTATCAACATGAACTCTTGATGCACCATGCCAATGCCCAACTCCATCGCTTGCAGCGGGGACTTGATGTCTACCGGTTCGCCGCTGAAGCGGATCTCGCCCGAAAAACCACCGGTAGAATGAATGACAGACATACCAAACAGGATGTTCATCAAGGTTGACTTGCCTGCGCCGTTTTCGCCCAACAGAGCATGGATTTCGCCTGGTTTGACGCGCAGGTCTACGCCTTTCAGCACCCTGGTGCCGGAGTACTGCTTTTCAATTCCCTTCATTTCAAGGACATATGTGCTCTCCACGATGACCCTCCTTGTACGCTGCTTTTAAAGCCAAATGCAAGGTTGCCTGTGCTGGCAACCTTGCATCCAGCTAAACTATGCTATTAGATTTCTTCGAAGTTTACGTAGTCGGACAGGAAGAGGTAGTAGTTTTCATAGGTGCCCTTGTCAGTAGTCAAGTTGCTGAGGTAAACGGCTCCACCGGCGCAATCCTTCAGGATCTGCTCGAGCACAGCGGAATCATTTTTGCCATCAGTCTTGCCATCCAGATAAGCCTTGGCGTATTCAACGCCGGCTTCTACGTACAGCATATTAACTGGTACGGGCCAGGTGGAAACGCGACCAGCCATACCTGCCTCTTCGAGTTTGGCTGCGATCTGCTGCATTGCGTAGTCCACGTCACCCTTCTTGTCATCAGGAATACTGATGCCAAGTGCTCCTGGCAGCGCATGATATGGAGACGGGCAGCACTGCACCGGGAAGATAGCGCCGGTAGCGATAGTCTGCTTGATCATCGCTTCCATCATGGCGCAGTTGGTACCGAAGAAAGCAGTGTCCTTACCGTGTTCGTCTACCTTGCGCGGAATGTCTTCCATGATGAACTGCTGAGTAGCAGCAGTGCCACCTTCTGCAGTCGGGTCTGGAGCGTCAGCAAGGATGAATTCGATGCCAAGCTCGTTACATGTTTCTTCCATCAGAACCCTTCTATCATAGAGGTTCTGAACGGACATGTGGCGGGCAAACGAGTAGTGGACGAATTTCTTGGCGCCCATTTTATGGGCCTGTTCAACGATGTTCACACCGCGCTCGATATCGTTGGTTTGGAGCACGATATCGGCCTTGCCCGCGATGAGGTCGCGGTCTTCGCCAGGAGTGCCGGCGATAATCAACATGTCAGGACGGGTTGCCCTAACTTTGTCGATGGCAGCGGCTGTTCCCACAACCGCCTGCACAATGACCAGCGCCTTAACTTGGGGGTCAGCGGCCAGGGCTGTTAGATTGGAGATAGTGGTTTCGGTCTCGGTGGTGAACTTGGCCGGATAGGTAGTCATGGTGATGATGTCGCCATACTTGGCCTGCGCGTTCTCTGCCGCACGGAGTTCCTCTTCGTTCTGTACAGCGGTTCCGGTCATAACACCGATCTTGTACGAGTCGTCAACCTTCTCGCTGCAGGCAGTCAGGTTTAGCACCAGGGCTAACATAACTGCGATAACCAGGATCTTCTTCAGCACTACTGTTCCTCCTTTAGCTTGTTTGTTGGGCCGCTCGTCTTTTGCAGCCAATGGATTATTCTGCAAGACGATCCCTCTCTCCTCTTTTATTGGGCTAATATTGCAAATATTCTTACAACTTGGTTCGATAATGGAAAATACAGACAGGCGAAAGGCGAGCTACTCGAAGAGACAGGATGGACACGCAAAAAAAAGCAGCATCAGGGATGTGTTCTGCACCCCAAATGTTGGACAGATTAGTCAGCAGCTACAGTGGAATGGGTTCGGTATTCTACCGGACTCATTCCTTTTAATTTGGCTTTAATGC
>JAWLDB010000141.1:0-7317 GCA_041686915.1 Bacillota bacterium | reverse complement strand
GGCTTGGATCTGGCGCCGGAGTATGCAGCACTGGCTCAGGCCAGGCTCGATACGCTTGATGGCCCTGCTGGGCAGGTGGTCTGCGGTGATGCTCGTGGCCTACTTGCATGCCTTCCGGACAGGCCTGTCCAACTGACGATAACCTCGCCACCATACTGGAACGTGCTTTCCCGCAAGCGAAGCGCAGACCACCGTCAAACGAAGGACTACAGTACAGACAGTCGTCCAGCAGAGACACAGAGTTATCAAGAGTATCTCGAGTTCCTTGAGCATGTTTTCACCCAGGTCTTCCAGTTGACTAGCCCGCAAGGGCATGTGGTAATAAACGTTATGGACCTTCGTAAGGGTTCCGACTTCTATCCAGTGCATATCGATGTCTGCGACTTCATGCGGAAAATAGGGTTTACGCTTGATGACATGATAGTTTGGGACCGACGGCAAGACTATAATTCACTCAGACCGCTAGGCTACCCTTATGTTTTCCGCATTAACAAGGTGCACGAGTATCTACTCATCTTCCAAAAGCGCGTCTAAACAAGCAGCCTACCGCAAAGCGGCAGGCTGCTTGCTGTATTCATGTCTATTTGCATGAAGCATTTATCCCGCAATCACAGTGTGACCAGCGGCAGCAAGGGCGGCTGTGGAGGTATCAGACGAGTCTGCCTTGACTAGCAGATAGTCTGTGTCGTAGGTGGAGATGGCGAACAGGCTTACACCAACTTGAGCCAAGGCGCTGGATAGGTTAGCCATGATGCCGACCAGCGAGAAATCCAGTGGTCCAAGGACCTTCATGCAAAGCCAGCCCTTTTCACAGGTTAGTCCCTTCGGGATGTTTCGCTCCATGCAAACTATCGACAGTTCATCAGTGGTGCGAGTGATTGAGTAGAAGCTTCCTTGAACCGCCCACTCGGGAAGGTCGTGTTGTGGCGATAGTCTCGCCACACCGTACCGCTCAGGCAATACTTGCAGTGAAAGACCTGGCATGTTAGTGCACCTCGCTTATCGCACTCGCCTGCTGCTTGCGTTTCCCAGAGTACATAAACAGTATGATGCCACTGAGCAAGAGTGCTCCGCCCCATAGTTGTCCGGCTGAAGGGATCTCGTTAAACAGCAAGACTGCCCAAACGCTTGCACCGATAGGCTCTCCTAGCACCGCCACCCCGACTGCAGCCGCAGGAAGATATTCTAGCGACCAGTTAAGCGAGCTATGTCCAATCACCGTACATACAACTGCTAGTGCAGCAAACAGTGAGAATTCACGCCAGCTATAGGGGTAAAGCGGGATAGCTGATGCCTTGGTGATCAGCAGCAACGTGACGGCGCTGATACCGTAGGCAACTGTAGCATAGGGGATCACCGTTACACGTTGCCGTACAGACCGTCCACACAGAAAGTAAAGAGCCGCAAAGACTGCACCTAGTAAGGCTAGTCCATTGCCAAGCATAGACTCAGATGAAGCGCTCTGAGCTGCATCAGCAACTCCAATGATAATGCTGCCTGCAAAGGCCAACATGATGCCGATGAGTTGCCTGCGTGTTACCCGTTCCTTGAACAGTAGATACGACAAAACAACAGCAAAGATAGGCTGAGTAGAAACCAAAACAGTGGAACTAGCTACAGAAGTGTATTGGAATGAGCTTATCCAGGAAGCAAAGTGCAGTGCTAGAAAGATACCGCTGAGCATGGTCAGTAGCAGGTCTTTGCGTAGTTGACCCATCAACTCACCACGGTGACGCAGGATAGCCCACGGCAATAGGCAGATGAATGCTAACAGCATCCGATAAGAAGCAATCACCAACGACGGCGCTGAAGATAACTTGATGAATACTGCGGCCACCGAGACAGCTACAACTCCCAGGCTGAGTATAAGGTAGGGGCTTTGTCTTTGCATAGTAAACACACCTCGTTCTACAGTCGTGGAATGTCCCTAATGAAGTATATTCGCTGTACACTTTAGGTTACCTGTAGCCGAAAATTGCAACATCATGCGGCACCATTGCCAACTTCTGTCGTTCCCAAGCTTGGCAAGCTCGGCTACAATGAACATAGGTTATTCAATGGCGAACCGCCATCATCATGGAGAGGGGCAATTAGCATGTCCAAATATGGTAGATTAATCCCTGGCATTGTAGTCGTTGCACTTGTGCAGTATTTAGCTGGGCATCTGACAGGTTTTATCCCGTTGTTGGATAGCTTGACCATGGGGATACTGCTTGGCATCCTGATCAATAATCTCGTTCCATTACCCGAAGCGTTGCGTCCGGGCATAAAGTTCACAGAGAAACAGGTGCTTAAGTGGGGTATCGTCCTCTTGGGCATTGAACTCAACTTTGCCCTGATATGGCAGCTAGGCGGCAAAATACTGACTTTGGTTGTCCTAATGGTAGCCTTCGGTCTCACCATGTCGTGGGTGCTGGCCAAGCTGCTTCGGGTAAACACCAAACTCGCTACTCTGATAGGGGTAGGTTCCTCGATATGTGGAGCTTCTGCAATAGCTGCGGTTGAGCCGATTGTAGGTCCAGAAAAGGAAGACGTGGCTATATCGGCAGCAGTGATTAGCTTGCTTGGAGCTGCTGGGGTACTGGCCTTTCCACTGTTGGGTGCAGCTCTACAGATGGGTGAGCTACCCTACGGAGTTTGGGCAGGGAGCTCGCTGCAGGGGGTTGCGCATGCTGTCGCTGCCGCCATGGCATATGGCGATGTAAGCGGCGAAATTGGTACATTGGTAAAGATGGGCAGAGTCGTGCTGTTGGCGCCAGTGGCGCTCATCTTGACCTGGATTTTCTCACGAGGCACGGGTAAGCAGGCCAAGAACGTCTTCCCGCTCTATGTTTTGGGATTTATAGCGGTAGGCTTGTTGGCGACGCTGGGATTACTGCAACGAAACATTAACCTTGGCATATTCACCGTTGATCTGAAACTGATGAGCAAGCTGACGATTACGGCGGCCATGGTTGCTATGGGTCTGGGAGTTAACCTGAAGAGTCTCGGGAGCAGGGGCCTTAGGGCGATGCTGCTAGGGGCGGTACTGTTTCTAAGCATATCAGGTGCTACATTCACCATCATTCGTTTGTTGGGGATATGATGGGGGCAGGCGACTTGGGGTCGGCATCAGCGATGATGCCGATCTTACTTATACAGGGCAATTGCTGGAACTTCTTCGTGATATACTCGTATAAGTATGGGAGTAGAGGAGAATAGGAGGGATAGATATGCTCGATCCAAACAACAAGGGGCAACAGCAGACCAGGGAGACTTTGCGGACGGTTGGTGTGCTTGTGACAGGCATCGGCGTGGTGTTCACCGCTATTGGTCTTATTAGTTTCTTTTCTGCGTTTAGCAGCTTTGGTCCGCCACGATATTTCTGGTGTGCATTCATTGGGCTGCCACTGATTGCTCTCGGCACCAACATGATGCGCTACGGCTATATGGGGGCAGTTGGTCGGTACGTGGCCGGCGAAGTGGCTCCTGTGGCTAAAGAAACCATCAACTATCTGGCCGATGGCACTGAGGAAACGATTGCTAAAGTAAGCCGGGCAGTAGGACAGGGGCTGGCCCAATCAGGCCATTCGCATCCAACACAGCTGGTGCGCTGTCACAAATGCAACCGCGATAATCCGGTTGACGCAAAGTTTTGCAGTGGCTGTGGCGCTGCACTGGAGAAAACCAAGTCATGCCCAGGGTGTGGTGAGTTGAACGATCCGGATGCCCGTTTCTGTGATAACTGTGGGCAATCAATCCAGTAGAAAGATCAATAACAAGCGCGAGGGGCAGCAGATAGGCTGCCCCTCTTGCTGCTTCTACTTGCCTCCGGTACTGACGCCGCTGCAGCAACGACTAGTCACGCCTCCAATATTGCGGCCCGGACGACATGGTTAGTCTTAGTGCAAGTCTATCAACCAGCGGTTTAGCAGCGCGCGTGTGGCTGCCAGTAGAACCGCAGCGGCTAATACAAACAGTAGAGATGCTACATCCCATGACTGGATGACAACGGCAAGGGCCATGCCGACTGCTGGTGGATGCTCCGTGTTTGTTATCACCATCAGGAAGATTGTCACTCCTACAGCCAGGGCCCCGAAGACTGTATACCAGAGATGTGCAGAGCTGATAGCATTTTGTGCAGTTAGCCAAGCGAACACAAGGTCAAATATAATGCCCGTGATAATCCCCATCAAATAGCCACCGATAAGGCCACGGGGTTTCGCGGAGTGAGCACTCGGCATAGCAAACACAATAAAAGTACTAGCTCCGAGGCTGGCAATCATGGTTGTTTGGTGGAACAAGTTAAGAAATGATAAGATCACCAGAATTGACGCCGATGCCATCAGGCACTGGGCAACATATTTGAGAGGATACTGTCTGAACTTCTGGTCTAAGAACTTGAAAGCAACCACTCCTCTGATAACAGGTATTGAATGATTACATAGAGTCAAGAAAAGAAATCATCTGTGTCTTGATGCCCTTCGTCATATATACTGGGTTTTCTGTCTTGGGTGAGAAGTTCCATGTACTCAGACGGTCATCCGGCGTTAGCTCAACGTCAGAGAAGATCAGAGCATATATGTCAGGCGGGAAGGCGTAGGCGAACTTCTCGACTGTACGGTCCAACAGGTCCAGATACCATGCTACATCGTAATCATGGTCGTATTCCTCGGACAAGCGTAGGTCACCAGTGCTTCGATGATAATAGATTATTCTGCTCCGCTCAACCCATTTGGCTTGATCAGGCCTGTTAAGTATCAAGTCGTATGCCCGGTTATGGCTACCGCCTCTGGATAATCTCAAGCGATAGTTCTCCAAGTCCTGATTAACTGGTGCATAGGTGGACACTTCGTGCACGGTAAGGAGTCGCTCGACGATGCGTTTCCTGGTAGACCGATAGTACCCAGCCAGTTCAGTCAGGAGCCCCTGTGCAAGGAGCATACTCACTTTCCCGATCACCGCGTCCTGCAATCCAAACAGTCGCCGCGATCTGAATACAACACCCTTGCGGATGATTCGGTCAGGCTCTATCAGTAAATAGTTCTTAGGGGCATATGAGTACATTGCCTCGTAGCTACCGTCAAAGTCAATCCGAATACCGTCGTCCTGCCCATCGCTTAGCACCTCTTTGACGAACTGGTCAGCCGAACCCTGATAGCGCTCCGGAGGCACGAAGTAGATGCCATCAGTATCAATTTCTACAGTTATCCCACCAGATGACTCAACGTCATCCACCATCTTGAGCAGAATCTCTTGCCCTTTCCTGGTGATAGCGGTAGCAGCTGATGGGTCAGAAAAATGCAGCCCTCCAGAGCCAAGCATACCGTAGTACGAGTTGATCAATATCTTTAGCGAGTTCTGCCAGGCATCGAGGGCACGGTATTCCACTGAATCCCGCTGCAACGTCTTTAGCTGCTGCTTAGCACTCAACCTACGGTTGGTCAGAGCAGAAAGGGTTTGTAAGAACGCCCCTAGATGATCCTGTTTTGGCCCAATCCCGTAAGTCAGGCAGATGCTTGGGTATAGACTTGCAGCATCTGCTTTAACGACATCCTTTATCCAGCCTAGCCTATAAACGTCAACTAGCCCGCCACTGTCTATGTCACCAGTATTCATTCCACGTATAGGAAGTGCCTGCCGCTGATGCAGATATGCTCGCAACAGAAGACTGTCAACCTTGGTACCTGTACCAAGCGTGCAAACACTTTGAAAGGAGTAGGGTAGTATCTGTGTTTGAAAAAAGGCAGAGGCCAGTAGAAAGTTATAGAGTGCAAGTGTGTCACGTGCATCTGCAAGCGCATACTCGCAAAGGGTTTCGCGCGAGCTATGCCATAGTTCAGAGATCAGGCTCCGGTCGAAATCAGTGCGGTCTTCTGTACTCAACCCGAGATGAACGACAGCCTCCTTCAGTTGATATCCCGGCAGAGTGCGCGCCGTGAAATCATAACTCAGTAGTGCCTGAAGGGTATCGACTACGCTTCTCCCAGCAATACTCCACTCCCTGGCGTCTCGTCCTCTGCGTATGCGTGGTCTGCCATAAAGCTTAGAACCATCCCTGCCCCAGTTCAGTTTGACACTCAAGAGTTCACTCCGTCTTTGAATGTAGGGAAGGTCAAACCCAGTTAGGTTGTGCCCACAGATCACGTCAGGGTCTTCCTCTGCAATTAACCTCGATAGTTCCTCCAGCATTGCAGCCTCTCCCTGGTGTTCAACAGAAAGCAGCCAACTGTCACCGCGATTGCTGTACAAGGAGATTAGCAAAATCCTATCCTCAGGGTCATCAGCACTACTGAAATGCTTGCCCTTGCTGGTGTATGTCTCAATATCAAGCGCGATGGTCTTCTCCTGGCCTATTTCCATGCCTTTGAACATCGTGATACCACTTCTAAAGAGCATCGCTGATACAGGTGGTTGCCACCAGAGATGGTCCTTGCCTTCTCCGCCATAACGATTGAGATATGCGTCAAGAGCGTGTTTTCGCGCTTCTCTTAACGCTTCGTCGCTTTCAAAGTTAGCTACATACCGCAATGGGTGTGGGCCCATCAGTTCCCGGATTTGCACTTGTTGTTTGGGGAGCACACTAAGATCGTCAACTAGCATATAGCTGGACGATTTAAGGGTGAGTGTTTCTATCTGATCGTTTCTATTTCTTCTATACAAGGTGTAGGCAGCAGAACCGGATGAGTAGCTGATGCCTACGACGCGCTGAAATCGAAGGTCCAAATTGCCTTGTAGCAGGTCAAAGCTGTTTTCCACATAGCCACCTTCCTTCTTGGTCAACCTCAATGGTATACTTCTACTTGCTGCACTAACAATCCCTGCAGCAAGATATGCAGTGTTCAGATGAGGATTTTAGCTCTGATGGAATAAACTGCTCCTTGCTTCGGAATACTGAGTGCGGTAAGATATCACTTGTCGCCCACGATAAGGCGACGCACGAAATACCAAAAACTGTTCAGTTGACAGTTCGACAAGTTTCGTGCTAAGATATACAAGCTGTCGCCGCTGCGGTGGTTGACGGTGAAAAGAGTTTTGATCTTTGAAAACTGAACAATGATGGACCAGATGCAAATTTGGTTTATGAGTTAGAGCATGTGTTGAAAGACGCATGTGATAACCGAAAACCCGTTAATCCAGAGAGATCTGGAACAAGGGAGACATACCTGCAGAGGTAGGACGCATACAATGGGGACATTCCTCAGGCATGCAGAACTACTTCCTGTCAGAGGAGTGTCCCCTGACCAAAAACAATGTAATTCGAGAGCCACAGGCTTATTCGATAAAACTTTATCGGAGAGTTTGATCCTGGCTCAGGACGAACGCTGGCGGCGTGCC
>JAWLDB010000140.1:0-7339 GCA_041686915.1 Bacillota bacterium | reverse complement strand
ATGGCCGACGCCTGCGGCCTCTACCTCGAGCACATCGAGTTCTAGGGGGCTGGGACAGCGGGACGTATAATTTGTCCCATACCATACGATTAGCTAACACTTTGGGCCAGCCCCAAAGTGTTTCTTTTTGCCTTGCACCTTCAACCCCTCAATCTGCCCTAGAGGATTCCCTGCTAACCCAACGAACTTAGGGTAGATACACCCAGCCCAAGGCTAACTAGGGGAGGGCATTACATGCAGACCATACTGATTGTGGAAGACGAACAGCCAATAGCCGAACTGATTGCGCTCACTTTGGGTACCGTCGGTTACCAGACTGTCAGCTTGAGTGACGGGTTGGCAGCCCGTGCCTGGTTGCAGGAAAACAAGCCTGACCTGGCGTTGCTTGACCTGATGCTGCCGCAGGTGGACGGCTTTGAGCTGTTGCCCGAACTGGTCAGGCGAGGTGTACCAGTAATAGTGCTCACCGCACGTGACAGCCTGACCGACAAGGTCAAGGGCCTAAACCTCGGGGCCGATGACTATATGACCAAGCCTTTCGCTGGAGTGGAACTCGTGGCCCGCGTCCGTTCTGTACTACGGCGCACTCAGAAGGCAAACCAAGCAATAACAGTTGATGACCTGGAGATATCGGTTGACCAGCGCTTGGTTAGAAGGGGTGGCGAGGAGATAGCCCTCACCCCCAAGGAGTTTGACTTACTGGTAATACTGCTAGAGAATCAGGGTTTAGCTTTATCTCGCGAACGTCTGCTTACCCTGGCTTGGGGTTATGACTTTGCCGGCGACACCCGGACTGTCGACATGCACATTCAGCGCCTGCGTAGCAAGCTGCAGACAGAACGCATCTCCACAGTCTATAAAGTTGGGTACCGCTGGGAGAAAGGGCGATGAGCCTGCGCCGTAAGCTGGTCATGATGAGCCTGGGCCTGTATCTCATCACTTTCGTGTTTACAGGCGTGCTGGTGATCGAAAATAACTATGCCAGTCAACTGTGCCAAGAAGTCGAGCGCTGCCTAGCGGAAGAGGACAGGGCCTCCTTCAGCCTGCTCTTGTTCCTGCAGACCAGGTTTCAATCGGAAAAGGATGTACTATTGAGCGCCCTGGCCCAAGTGGCTGCCGATATGCATGCACGACCGGGCACCGATGTTGAAATCAGGGACCTGGCAGGCAAGGTGTTGGCTGCCTCCAATGGCTACTGGCCAGTAGATAGGGAAGAACTCGAGCAGGCCAAGTCCGGCTACCGTACATATTTACTGCGACGCAACGCAGGTAAACGCCTACTCTATATCAGCCGCTTGGTGAACACCGCCAAGGGCAATCTGCTGCTTACCTTCGTCAGGGATGTATCGGTGGTAGAGGGACTGAGAATCAGCCAGTATCGCTTTTTTACCTCGATTGGCTTGCTTGGCCTCTTGGCAATGTTGTTGCTAGTTTACCTGCTAGCACGCCTGGTACTACGGCCACTGGCTGACCTACAGGCTGCTACGGCGCGCATTGCAGCAGGTAATTACGCCGAGCGAGTCAACTCCCACACCAAAGATGAACTGGGTGTTTTGGCCGAGCAGTTCAACCAGATGGCTCAAGAGGTTGAGCAGCGAGTTGATGAACTGCAGGTGGAGAGTGAGAGGCGCCAGCGCTATGCTGATAACCTGACCCACGAGCTACGCACTCCACTCACCTCCATCATCGGCTACGCGGAGCTGCTGCAGGGCCTGAAGTATGAACCAGAGGTCTTCCAGCGCGGCCTAGGCTACATCCAGAGCGAAGGCGAGCGCTTGCTCAAACTCAGCACTGCCTTAATGGAGCTAATCCGGGCTAGAAAACAGGACTTGCACAAAGAGGAAATCAACCTGGAGCAGCTCTTTGACCAGACAATCGAAATTATGCTGCCCAAGGCTGCGCAGTGCCAAGTCACTCTGCTGGCAAAGGGAGAGGCCATCTTCCCACTCAACCGGCAGCTGATGCAGAGCGTCCTGCTCAATTTGCTGGATAATGCCATCAGTGCATGTCCAGGACCCGGCAGCGTCACCCTGGAAGCCGGGCAAACATCGGCTGGCCTCGAGATAACGGTCACCGACACCGGAAGGGCATAGCATCCGAACATCTACCGAAAGTGTTCGAACCTTTTTACCGGGCAGATGCTTCCCGCTCCAGGCAGGATGGGGGTCTCGGGCTCGGCCTGTCCCTCTGCAAGGAAATTGTGGAGCTCCATGGCGGATGCATCGCCCTAAGTAGCGTTCCCGGACAGGGAACCACTGTGCGGATGACCTTTCCTAACTAATGTTTACAACTCTTTTACATCCTGAAGATGGTTTGGATAAATCGCTTGGCTAGAATGAGGGCAGAAGGGAGGCGGTTGTTGTGAAGCGATTGATAGTAATACTCTTCTGTCTGGTACTGCTGGTTGGCTGTACCGAAGTTTACGAGGATGGGCATGTCTATTTGGCCGGTTCAGGGGTTGGGGCAACGCCTGGCAATGGGACCATCGATGGGGATGGTCCGGACCCATTCATCCCGGATATCTCTCACTTGGCAGCCATACTAAAGCCCGGGGATATTCCCCTGACAATCTCACCCGATGGCAGTCAGCTATTCGTGATGCAACGGGTTGGCCCATACGAGGACTCAGTGATTAAGGGGCCGCCGGAAACTCGGGTGGAAGTGTTTCGGGTGGACCTTGGCAATGGGCGTCGTCAGTTGGTTGTGAACATGCTCTTTGTCAACCTGGTGCGTTGGAACCCGCAGGGGAACAAATTGGCCCTCTGCGGTGGCGAGGAGATGCGCCTCTATGACCTGGCGCAAAACAGAGTCCTGTTCACACCCTGGCAGAGTACATCCATTCCCTGTATCCAGCTAGGGTGGTCACCAGACGGACAAAAACTCTATACCTGGAGCCCCCATGGGCATGGTGCCATTTATTACGTCGAGACCGAAACGCTGGTAATGCCGTACGAAATGCCTGAAGACCTTTACTACTGGCAGCAGTACGACGAGGCAGCTTACTTGGGTAGCGCGCGTATACCGGGAGAAGAGATGGACCCCAAGTCCGGCACCCCGCAAATCGCGCCGGTGTTGGTAGATAGAGCGGGCGCCATCCTCAGGTCGTTCCCGGCAGGTGAACTGCAGGACGCCTACGGCAAGTCTTTGCTGCTGCTGGAAAACGGGGGGTTTGACCTTACTCTCATACCGGATGTAGGCAACCTCGAACAGGTTAGGAAAGTCGCCAGCGGGCTTTTTATCTACCAAGCCAGGTTCCTGCCTGGAGGTAAGCTGGTCTACACGACTCCCATCGACGATATCTCCCGTAATGAGTTTCGTTTGACGATTGTCGGACTTGACGGCAAGGTAGAGAAGTCCTTTGAAGTGTCAGGAGCTTACTTCAGTGTCGCGCCCGATGGCAAGACCATCTTCGTGGCAGGACCGAAGAACGAGTATATCTTCGTTGAGAGACTGCAGCTGAACATGATATTGAATGATCATCAGCAGGGCCGCATTCAGCATCCGCCAGAGATATTGGCCGCTGTGCGCGGTGCTACAACTGCCTACTACCGGATCGCATTCGGGGGCTATACGGAGCCGCCAGTTGGCTGGTTTATCAACTCGCAGGACTTGACGCAGACTGCTGCCCAGGATTTGGTATGGAGGTTTGGTCTTGCTGCAACTGATGACCTGGGGTCGGGATCAGTCAAGTGGCCGGTTGAGTTGAAGATCAGGTTACATCAGCTTACGCTGGCATCAGACGCGTCGGTACGACTTCATGTTCTGGCCCGAAACTCCCGGGGTGAATGGTCTAGCATAAAGCATGCTTGGGAACTCAGGCAGGTTGAGACTCCTGGTCAGGGCATGCGGTGGGCGGTAGTCGGAATGAGCACTTTCCCCAACTCAAAGGAATCCGCATCTGTGCGCAACAAAGTCACCTCGCTGCTACCTAGGCTAAAGAGCGGGGAACTGCTCTCCGGGCAGCTCAAGGACCGTGATATAACAGTTGGGCAGGTGCAGCTCCTGGCGGGCGGAGATCAGTCCCCGGCTGGCGAGCTCGAAGCAGTGGCGTTCGCCAGAGTCTATCTACGGGTCAAGCGCCCGCAGCCAGCCACTAACCTCGGTCCATGGGACGACCCGGAGTATGAGCTTTACTGGCTGCTCCTCGACAAAGACGGGGGCCAGTGGAACCTGGTCAAGGCCAACAAACTGGGGAACTAATGGGACACCGGGACGTATAATCTGACCCAGAGAACACAGCAGAGGCACTTTGGGCGTTGTCCCCAAAGTGTCTCACTTTTTTCTGTAACCGGCAAACTTTCCTCTGGCTGTGCTACTCTTAGAAGTAGAAAGAAAGGTGGTGGTACTACTCCTTCACCGGAGGTGTTAATCAACCGGGCAACTGGAAAGTGAGGATCACGAGATGAAATACTCTTTAGTTAGGGCAGACGACCTACATGCCACCACCTGGTCGGGAGGCACGACCACCGAACTCGCCATCTTTCCCCCAGGTGCCAGCTACGCATCCCGTGATTTTCAGTGGCGCTTGAGCACGGCTGTAGTGACGGCCTCCGAGTCAACCTTCACGTCCTTACCTGGTTACCATCGATTGCTGATGGTGCTTTCTGGAGAAATGCACTTGAAACACGCCGGGCAGCATCAGGCAACATTGCGGCCTTTTGAGCAAGATAGCTTCAGCGGGGGTTGGACTACGCACTGCGCCGGCACTGGCCGTGACTTTAACCTGATGCTGGGAGCAGGTTGGCGGGGTAGTCTGCAGGCGATACGGATGGATGAGGATGGGGCAATCTCGTTGGAACCTGCCGCCAGTGATGCCACCGAGGCCTTCTATTGCGTGTCCGGGCAGGCGCGCATTGTTCTTCCAGGTGAGTTACGCTTGTTGCTCGGAACTGGAGATTTCATGATTTTGCAACAAGGCCTGTGCAACTCACGCCTGCGAGTCAGCTCCCACGCAGAGCCAACTGACCTGGTCAGGGCGCGGATATGGCCTGAGTAGTAAGAAGCTCAACACATTATGAAACATTCTTTGCCCTTGACTACCAGCATTGTCCAGTGATATCTTGAAGCTAGGATTTGGGAAAGTGAGGGTCAGGCTATGGGAAGTGCAGCGGCGCGTCGTACCAGATATTCAGTCGCCTAACAAGCAACTGAATATCGCACTCAAACGACGGGACCCAGCCGCATAAGCGGGGTCTGTTTGGGTTGCGCCGATTTGCATGAAGAACAACTGACCTTTATAGCCAGTTTAGCCGTGTTCTTCGAACACGGCTTATTCTTATGTCATGGAGCTTCGTGGGTGCCGGGCACGCCTTCACCGCACCTCTGAGCCTCACCATGCCTACTTGGGCTGTAAATGAACGTCTTGTTCATTTACGGCCTTTTTGTGTCCATTTGTAACTTTCAGTTTTGGGGAGGAGTGAAACCATGCAACAAGAACGCCCGAAAAGTCTAACTCAGGCCATCGCCTGGATGTGGCGTTACGTTAGAGTGTATAAACGTTGGTTCTGGTTAACTGTGATATCCGCGGTAATAGTGGTGACAATCAATATAGCCCTGGCCTTCACCATGCGCTACACGCTCGATGGCGCAGTGAAAGGAAACTTCCGGCAGCTGCTGATGGCTTCTGGAGCGCTGGTGATCGCCGTCGGCGTCGGTGCCGGGTCTAGCCGCTTGCGCAGCTATGCACAAGGGCTGTACGCTTCGGCTGCAATGCGCGACATGCGCAATCAGCTGGCGGATAGCATAAGCCTTGCCAAGTTCAGTCACGTGACCAAGTGGCAGTCAGGTGACCTGGCTTCCCGTTTGAACGCTGACGTTGATACGGTGGAGCGGGTGGTGAAAACTAGCTTTCCTACGTTTGTGATGCAGGTGGTGATGGCCAGTGCCGCTGCTACCTGTGTGCTAATCATCGAGTGGCGGGTGCTGGTCCTTAGCCTAACGCTCACGCCGCCCTTGATGTACCTGGCCAACTGGCTGAGCAAACAGGCCGGCAAGCACTATCCCGATGTCTACAAACAGCTTGGTTCAACTACGACCATGGCAGAACAGAGCATCAAGGGCATTGAAACGCTGAAGGCCTTCAGCCTGGGTAACCTGTTTACTTCCAGGCAGCGAGAAAACTATCTCTCAGTTTCCCGGGCAGAGATGCGTGCGCAGCTGTTTGTGTCATTGCTGCAGCCGGTTTGTTACTCGCTGGCGCGCATTCCGGGTATCGTTTGCGCGCTCTACGGCGGTTACCTGGTCGCCAACGGCAGGTTTTCTCCCGGCACGTTCATGCTGCTGTTCCAACTCTACGATTTCATCTCTGCACCAACCGTCTATGCCCCCTTTGCGCTGAACAACATCAACCGGGCGGTAGCGGCTATCGGGCGCATTAACGAGGTGCTGGAAGTGGAGCCCGAACGGCCTACGGGGGATGACATCATCGAACCGGCCATATCCCCGGCCGCCAGCTTTGAGAACGTCAGCTTCTCCTATGAAAATGGGCCGGTGCTGCGAAACATCAGCTTCGAGCTGCATTCGTCCCAGGTAACAGCGTTGGTTGGCGGTAGCGGCAGCGGCAAGACTACTATCGCCAACCTGCTCTGCGGCTTGTACGAACCCGAGGGGCCAGGGGTAACCTTGTTTGGACGGGACATCAGGACGCTGGCACTAACAAGCATCCGCCAGCAGGTCGCCTTGGTATCCCAGGACGTCTATCTCTTCCCGGGCACGGTGCTTGAGAACATTCGCCTGGGCAGACCGACAGCCGGCGAGGCGGAAGTAATCGAGGCAGCGCAGGCAGCCTACGCTCACGAGTTCATTACCAAGCTACCTGACGGATACGACACGATGCTCGGCGAGGGCGGAAGCAATCTGTCGGGCGGCGAGCGGCAGCGCATCTCCATTGCCCGGGCTATCCTGAGAAACGCTCCGCTAGTAATCCTGGACGAACCGACCTCGTCGCTGGATACCCATTCACAGGCGGTTATCCAACAGTCAATCGAAAACCTGATACAAGGGAAAACAGTTCTGGTGATCTCGCATCGCCTATCCACGGTGACACGAGCCAACAAGATCCTGGTACTGGAAAAGGGGACCCTGGTTGAGTCAGGGACCCACACTGAGCTGCTCTGCAGACTGGGCAAATACGCCGAGCTGTACAGTGCACAGATGGTCAATGATCGGGAGGTGGCATCATAATGAGGAAGTGGAAGCTCGATGAACTGAACAAGGCACTGAACTTGATGGGGCCTCGCAAATGGCCGTTTATCCTTACCTGCACGTTGGCGTCACTTAGCACTGCAATCATGGTGATCATGGTAGCAATCATGAACAAGCACGCGGTCAACGGGGCCAT
>JAWLDB010000139.1:0-7387 GCA_041686915.1 Bacillota bacterium | reverse complement strand
CTCCCATTGTTCACGATCGAAATCTGCCATCGTAGCCACCCCCTATTACCAAATACTACGGGCGACAAGCTAAAGAGTTTCGCTTCCTCAGCGTGGGAGGAGATGCTACAGCGATGCCAAACGTGCCTGATATACCTTCCCAGCGTTGTAGAGGACGGTGAGCTCGTAACCCTGCGCGACAAATTCGCGTGTGAACCAGATTGTATCCTCAGACAAAGGTGCAATGTACTGAAGCGGTTCGTCCGGCTTACGACAGAGAATGCAGATATGGTGCTTGCTGCCCTTGTTGCTCAGGCTGATAGCCTCATCGTTCTCGTCCTGCAACGCATACTCGACTTCTTCTAATCCATCGTTATCTCGAACTCTGCCGGTGGGTTTGAAATAGGCAGGTTGGTGTTCCGGCACGCATGCAGTAACGCTATCTGAGCCAACCGGTTCAATGACATACGCCACGCGCCTCGTCCAAGCTGCAAGGAACTGGTCGGCTCTATACTCCCGCCTCACGGTATCGTCGCCTGGAGCTGCAGGGTCGTTAACAATCAAGTAGGCTTCCCCGTCCCGCTCGGTTATCCCGCGGACTAGTACCAGGTGCCCTGCTGTCTTAGCGATCGGTGCGCCATCCAGTACAGGTAACTTGCGCTCCACCGTCTCGCTGTTACGATATCGCACGCTAGTAATTAGCGGCTTACCTGCGGCCAGCGCCTGACGAACCCTGTCCAGCGTAGCGGCATCATCCTGTCCCCAGAAATAAGCAACATATGCTGCAAACCCATAACTACCGGCCACTGCTGCGTTGAATGACCAGTTGCCATAGCCAGCGTAGGCATCATCCCAGGCTGCACGCACCACTTCTTCAACCAGAATAGGTTTGCCGTAGAACTCCATGGCCATAGTTAGACAGGTAGGGCTGCAGATCCCGTGTGCAAATTGTGGGTCTCGCTTGTACTGTGAGTACTGAGGCACGGGTAGTTCAATCGATGCTGCCGGGGGAACGTCAACAGGGTTGTACGCTCTGGTCAGACGCCTACCTGGGATGTCATTGGCGATAGTTCCTGCTATTAATCGCACGTTGGGCGTCTCAGCCGGATCATCGCTGTACAGGTTAACCCGGTACTGCAATGCAACAGCTTCCACGCCATCCGGCTGCACTGTGAGGGTATCTGTATCCAGCTTGGCGACATCATCTGACGAGTTTGCTGACGAGCATACTACGGTCCTTCCCCACGTACCCCAGCAGTGCCAGCCGGACCAAAGCAGGTCTGTGCGCAAGACACGGGCCTCGATCTCTACATAGGTATTGGCCGGCGTATCCGCATTCCAGGACATGACCAGCTGCCTGAAGGGCGGGCTTTCAATCACCTGCGACGTATAGGTGCCAGACGCTGGATAGCGATCACTTGATGCCTTCAGGGTAATTGCGGGGACGCCGGCATCGTCAATCTGGGTTGCTTGATGTGTTCCGTTGAACTCTTCTCTCTTGCTGTGACGAAAGATATTGTCTATTATACGGGAATGATCTGTCGGTTGTTCTCTCACGTCAAATCACCTTCCCTATCTATCTTATTTGGTCTAATGGCATGCTTCGTGAAACACGGGGACAGTCCCCGCGTTTCACGCCTCCCACGAGAGGGAGCGTTCGACGGCACGTTTCCAGCCGCGGTAGAGCAGAGAGCGGCGCTCCTCAGGCATATTTGGAACGAACCGACGCTCCATCTGCCAGAGCTTCGCAAGCTGTTCACGGCTTTGCCAGTAACCTACTGCCAGCCCGGCCAGGTAAGCTGCGCCCAGGGATGTCGTTTCTTGCACTATGGGCCTATCTACCGGAACCCGCAAAACATCGGATTGGAACTGCATCAGGAAGTTGTTGACCACGGCTCCGCCGTCTACGCGCAGCGCCTGAAGTGGAGTGCCTGACTCACTGCTCATTAGGTCAAGCACATCACGGCTCTGGTAGGCAATTGCCTCAAGGGTAGCCCGTGCAACATGTGCCCGGCCAGTCCCCCTGGTTAGCCCAATCAGCGTTCCCCTCGCCCACTGATCCCAATACGGGGCGCCGAGGCCGGCAAACGCGGGCACCAGATAAACACCACCGGTGTCGGGAATCAAACTAGCCAGGGTTTCTGTTTCCTCTGCGGACTTGATGATGCCCAGTTCGTCCCGGAGCCACTGCACTGCGGCGCCGGTGATGAAGACCGAGCCTTCCAGGGCGTATTCAACCCTGCCGTCTATCCCCCAGGCTATGGTCGTTAACAGCCCATTGGTTGACTGGACTGGCTGATCTCCCGTGTTCATGAGCAGGAACGAACCGGTGCCGTAAGTGTTCTTGGCCATCCCGGGTTCAAAGCAAGCCTGCCCGAACAAGGCAGCCTGTTGGTCCCCAGCCGCTCCTGCCACAGGAATAGATGAGCCAAACAGCTCAGCCAACGTTTCCCCATATACCTTGCTGGACTCAACCACTTGCGGCAACATCTGTTCAGGGATGTCCAAGCGCTGCAGCAGTTCCTGATCCCACTGTAAGCGATGGATATCGAACAGCATGGTGCGGCTGGCGTTGGAGTAATCAGTGACGTGCGCCTGTCCGCCGGTTAGCTTCCAGATCAACCAGCTGTTGACTGTACCAAACAGCAGGTCCCCTGCTTCAGCCTGCTCCCTCGCCCCCGGTACATTGTCGAGCAGCCACTTCAGCTTGGTGCCGGAGAAGTAGGCATCGATTACGAGGCCAGTCTTGCTACGTACGGTGTCCACTAGTCCGGCTGCCTTCAGCTGATCACAGTGGGCAGCAGTACGACGACACTGCCAGACGATGGCGTTGTGAATCGGTAAGCCGGTATTGCGGTCCCAGACCACGGTTGTCTCCCGCTGGTTGGTCACGCCGATAGCAGCTACCTGTTGCGCGTTGACCCCAGCCTCATGCAACACTTGCCTGGCTGCCAAGAGCTGCCCTTCCCAGATCTCCACCGGGTTATGTTCCACCCATCCCGGCTGTGGATAAACCTGCCTTAACGGCTGGCTGCATTGTGCAACTTGTCGCCCCATCTGGTCAAACAGAATAGCCCGAGAGGATGTAGTCCCCTGGTCTAACGCCAGAACATACTGCTCCATACCCCATACCCCCCTTTATGCCTACTCCTCTATGGGCAGAACCTCTGAAAACGCAGCCTGCGCCGGATCAAAGTGCTCGGACAACCGCTGGTTAACATCATCCAGTGTGAGTGAGCTTAAGACGTTCAAATAGGTCAGGTAATCCAGCCCATCGAAGTAGCCATCGGCTACCTGGTTGGCCACATTCTCGAGACTGTTGAAGTGTTGCAGGTAGTCTCCGTAGAGTACTCTGCGGGCGCGCTCCAGCTGCTCTTCAGTTATCCCACGTCCGCGCAGGTCACTCAATCCGTCTATCAACCGGCGATACAGGGTTTCAGGATCCTTGCTCTCACCGTGCAGCGTGCTATATCCGTGGTCAGGATATGACGTGTAGCCTGCACCAAAGTCTTCGTCTATCAGGCCGTCAGCATAAAGCTGGTTGTACAGGTCGCTACTCTTACCAACCGCAACTTGCAGCACTACTTCGGTCAGGACCTGCTGTTTGTGCAAGTCATCTCCCCTGAGGCCTACTCGTGAATCTTTAAAGCCAAGCGCAAACAACGGGTTGGTGACCGCCAGCCTTTCCACAATCCTGGCCTGCTTCACGCCTGTCGGTTCATCCGGGAAAATCCGTTTGATCTCGCCTTGAGGCTGGTAGTCCTGCTGCTGCAGCTGTGCACCTACAGCCTGGAAGACATCCTCTGGCTGGAAGTTACCTGTCGCTACGAGCACCATATTCGCTGGATGGTAGAAAGTCCGATAGCAGTCGTCGAGCAACTGCTTTGTGATGCGTCCCGTAGACTCTACCGTTCCGGCAATGTCCCTGCGCACAGGATGGTTATGGTACATGGCCTGCAGCAGGTTGTGGTGCACCCGCCAACCTGGGTCATCTTCATACATATGGATTTCCTGCTCAATGATGCCCTTTTCTTTCTCAGTTCCCGCAACGGTGAAGTACGGGTTTTGCACGAAGTCGACCAACAACTGCAGGCCCTCCAGGAAGTTGCTGGTGGCAGTAAACAGATAAGCGGTGCGGGTCCAAGACGTGAACGCGTTCGAGGATGCACCCCATTCAGCGAACTTCTGGTCTGCGCTACCCTCTTCCATAGCAAACAGCTGATGCTCAAGGAAATGCGCGATGCGATCGGGCACCTCGGTAGGACCATCCTGACCCGGCACCACGAACACGTTATCGTTGGAGCCATACTGGGTCATAAACACAGCATAATTGCGTTGGTAGCCGGTGCGCGGCAGAGCAATTACAGTCAAACCGGAAGGAAGGGTCTCCACATAGGCTGACTCCTGTAACAATGGATAATCTATGCGTCTACTCATCGCTGTCTTCCTCCCCTTCTTCGCCATGCAGGAAATAGACTGTATCTAGCTGCACCTTCTTCGCCACGGCAGCCACTTGTTCTGGGGTTACTGCCTGTAGCCGCTCGAGCAGCTCATCATCTGGTAAGTCGGTTCCCGCCACCTGCTTCTCCACTAGGCGCAAGCCTAGCCGGTCTGGGCGGTCTCCCCGCCCTTTGATAGCATCGCATAGGCCAAGCAGAGTCTTCTCATACTCAGACTCGTCCCATTTTCCTTCCCGCATGTCCTGCATCTGCTCTTCAATGATGGCCATGGTCTGCTCATACTGCTCCACAGCAATGCCTGCCTCAATCAGCATCAACGCGTTAGCCGGCACCAGGCTGGAGTAGCAGTAGTAAGCCAGGCTGGCACGTTCACGGACGTTCATAAAGAGTTTGGAGTGGCCAAAGGCCCCGAGAATGCCGTTATACATGAGCAGCGCCGGGAAGTCGGAATCTGCATAGCCCACGCCGGTACGCAGGCCTAGCACGAGCTTACCTTGACTTACTGTCTGTTCTTCAAATACCTGGTGCACTTCCCCAGCAGCTTTCACCTGCGAGCCGGAGACACCGAATTGCCCGGCGTTAGGCCAGGAGATAGTACCCTCGCAGGCTGCTATCAGGTCTTCCATCGTTAGGTCACCGCTCACCACCAACCGGCAGTTAGCCTCTTGTTTCACCAGTTCGTAGAACCGGGTCAGGTCTGCCGCATCAATCTTTGGCAGGTCATCTTTACTGCCGAGGTAAGACAGGGAGAAGGCTTCGCCGCGGCACATCTCCTCGATACAGCGATAGGCAGAGTAATCTCCCTTGTCGTTGAACAGAGAGTCGATAGCCCTGGAAAGCGCATCCTTCTCCTGATTTACATAGTCGGTGCGAAAATACCCGTCTTGAGTAGCCGGGTTCAGCAAGAGCCCCGCCAAGGTGGAGAGAGCTTGCCGCAGTAAAGGTGTTGCCTGAGTAAGGAACTTCTCATTAGCAACTTCCAACTGCAGCTCAAACACGTGCCGGTCGGCGAACTTGTGAGTTGCCACCTGCAGATCGGCACCATACAGGTCTTCCAGGTGCTTGGCTAGTTCAACTGTTTCGGGATAAGCAGCGCTGCCCCGCTTGAGTACGTGCGGCAGTAACGCAAACCAGGTGTTCTGCCGGTCCAATGGCCGGTCTACGAACAGCTGAATCAGGTTCGTCTTAAACTGGGCCGTCGGATTGAGATAGACGTCTATCCCCGACACCCTTTGGTGCTGAAACTCTGTCATAGTTTCCTCCCTTTCTTAAGCAGCAGTTAAAGTGTCTATACCATATAGTATCTGCGCTAGAAGTCTTCCCCTACAGTTCTCCCTAATACCAATGTATTCCTCTCCTTCTGACTACAGTCTGGTTCGTTCGGGCAGGCAATGTAGCGCTAGCAAACAAGTTACCTCTGGAAGGCGCAAGCAGATTGGTTTATGATGGCAATAAGAAACATTTGGAGGTGCTTTGCATGCAAGTGACAGAAGCTATTGAGGCACGGCGCAGCATTCGTAAGTTCCTGGACAAGCCGGTGGCTACAGAGCTCATAGAACAGATTCTGCAGGCGGCTACGCTAGCGCCCTCGGGTAAGAATCGGCAACCCTGGAACTTCGTTGTGGCGCAGGGTGACAAGAAGGAACAGCTGATTAGTGCTATGGCTACTGGTGTGGAGAAGATGAAAGCGATGGGTCTGCCGGTGGGTAGTGCAGAGTGGACCATGAAGAGCATGCGCCAGTCCCAGGTAGTCATCTTGGTATATAACCCAGACTGGGAGTGGGCTGACGACCGCAACGAAGTTAACCACTATGGGTATTCGGTAGACACCCAGTCAGTTGGTGCGGCCATCCAGAACATGCTGTTGCAAGCTGAGGACCTTGGTCTAGGAACACTTTGGATCTGCGATGTGTTCTTCGCTGAGCAGGAGATCAATGCGTTTGTGGGGCGGAATGATGAGTTGGTGGCGGCAGTATCTATAGGATACAAGGGTGAAGAACCGGCTGCACGTCCGCGCAAGCCTTGGCAGGAGCTAACTACCTGGCTATAAGGACCCACGCCACGTGGGACAAGGGGACGTATAATTTGTCCCACCCCAGTGGGACAAATTATACGTCCCCCTGGACCATTCCCGCGCGGAGTTGCTGCACCAACTCGGCGTGTTCTTCGAGGGCGTTGCGCCCTACGCTGGTTAGTTCATATACACCGCGCTCCACCCGCCGAAACCAACCGTAATGGTTGTCGGCCAGGATGGGGCGTGTTTTGTCTCCAGTACCGAGCTCGCGCAGGGCCTTCGTGGATAGTGGTCCGTTTTCGAGGCAGGAGGCAATTTGCAGCGCATTCTCCCGATAGGCGGTCATCAACTTGCGACGTGTGCTCCCGCCGACGTTATAGTCACCGCTGCGGGCGGCAACTTCCCGAATGACAGCCTGAGCTCTCCGTTTGGCTTTCCTGCGGGCGTAAGGAGTGGGCGGAAAGACCACTTCGACTGTCGGAGGTTTGGTATTAAAGGACACGAGCATTAGCCCTAGCTCGAGCCTGCGGAGCAGGTGTTGCAACCCGCGCCACCTGGTTTTCCATTCACGGCCGGACGGTTTAGGGACGGCTATGTAGACTACATCGGTCAGGCGCTGGCGATCAACGGCCTGCACCAGCAAAGAGGTGGTCACGCTCAGCTTGAGCTCGACAACTAACAACTCTTCACCCTTACTGGCTACTACGTCGCACCCCTGCACCTCTCCCCTGACTAGAAAGCCTAGTCCTTCCAGGTACTCTTTCAGGGGCTGATACAGGTCAGTCTCGTACAGCTTACGCTTCTTTGGCACAGCCCCACCTCCCTCCACCTATTACCGCCATGATAACAGTCGCTATAGGGAGTGGTCAACATTGCCATGCCGCTTCGACTGTATTCCAGTTACCGAAGGATTCCAGCTTACTGTGCAGAATAG
>JAWLDB010000138.1:0-7389 GCA_041686915.1 Bacillota bacterium | reverse complement strand
CCGGGGTAATACTTATCCATCATCATACAGTTCAGCATGACCAGGTGCTGCACCATCCAGGCCTCAATATGCCCGCCTCTGGCGACGAAGCTGGTCTTATACCTGACCTCGCCATCATCAAAGTCCATCTCGAAGTTCCCGCTCGTCAACCCATAGTTCACCCTGGCTAGGTATTCAGCTATTGCGCCACGCAGATTGGCCGGAATGCTAGTGGGAGACATGGTATGTACTACTACTGATTCGTTCCGTACACTCACATACATCCGGAACTGCCCATTCGCTCCCGTAATACCCGTTCTTACAAGCATTTTGTCCACGTCAGCATCAAAGACCCAATCATCTTCCCGGAACCAGCGAGTTATAATGCCAAACATTTCCCGTTCAGTCACAGCAAGCCCTCCCTCGCTATATTTGTGGTTATAGCCGTTCGTAGCTGCCTAATCTTCTTCTAACATTATATGAGCCAACATACGCCCATAGAACGAAAATTTCTTACCGCCTCGCCCCTGCCGCGCACGCACGCAAGAACGGACCCTTGGGCTCCACTTTTGGAGCTCAGTGATTTTAAACGCCAGCCTGCCTGGATGGCTATAGAGCACATAGCCGTCAGCCAGTTTGGTCCAGCTGCTTGGTTCATCTCGTGCTCCCGGTTTTGCTGTCCAGAGATAGACTGAACCAGAGACCTGCATAGAAGTCCGGACTCGAGCACGAGCATGGCGTCTTCCAGCTTAATGAGCTCCTTCATGCTGAGAGTCGTCTTCGCCACCAGGAAGGTCTTGTTGTTGAACACAACCGGGTACGTCAGAATGTTGATGTTGTCATCATATGCGTACGAGCCGTCTGGGTTCCTGGGCAGCTGCAGGTTGTGCCCGATCATGCCAGTCAACGACTCTATCTTTAGTGGGCCAAACACAGGTGCATTTCAGAAGCCGTGTAGCTGAGGCTGGCACCCCAGAACGACTTGCCGCTCAGCTTGCCTACGCGGAACGCAGCATCGATGGTGCCTCCCACAGAGTCTTTGCCAAGGTCGAACTCGGCTTTACATTCACCCTGCAACTCGAAGGTCCTGCTGTCAGGCTGATGTACGTTGATGAACCCCTCAACCTTGACTACACCCTCATAGCTGAAATCGAGATTGGCACCAGACTTATCTACGTTCAGTTGCGCGCTACCTGCATCAAACACGCCTTCTATCAGGAAGCCATCGGCATCCTAGCTGGCGTTGATCGGGATGTCATCAGCCAAGTCAATGGCACCTGCTACACCAGGGCAGTTTGGCCTGCCTCTCGGACTAGCTTAATGCCGCGAGCTTCAACCGCCATCTCACCCAGTTGAGGCTATCAGCAGTGTTCTCGCCCAGCGCAACGGTGGATAGTCTGTTAGCCTCTACGACGAAGCCCTGCCCTTGGCAGCCATTCACACGGAAGCTTACCTTGCCATTGCCCTCGGGTGGAATGGTGAAGTAGGGGTAGCTGTTTACCGGCATCTGCTTAAGAGCAAACGCAAACCTTGCTTCAGCCGGACCTCGTCATGGAAGTTTAGCTCTGCCACCGGCTTATTAGCCAGTGCCTGGTAATCATACTTGGTGGCCTTGGTCTGCACCCAAGCTCGCCCTAGCGGGTCAAACTGGAAGAGCGGACCACTCTGCCCCAGCTGATAGAGCTTATCTCCCAGGCCAGTAGCGGCTACAGCCTTGCCGCCTGACTTCACAGGCGCTGCTTTGACCATACTGGCTCGCGTAGGCGCATGCTGCTTGGTCTTGTCACTGCTCAGACTCGCGCCTGCTTGTTGCTGACGCTAGCAGCCAGTGGCGTCCATGCTTTACCCTTGTTGTCCTTCAGCTGCGCAGCAGCAACTTTCAGCTGTGGGTCCTGCAGGCTGCCTAGTGACATCTCCATCGTGCCGTTGGTCTGGCTGAGTGACGGATCTGCCGCTGCCAGGTTCAGGCTTAGCGCTGGCGCAGATAAGCTGTATTCACCTACCTGCAGCTCAACGTTTACTGCATTCACCAAGCCAGCCGGTGTCAAGCCGGCGCTCGTCAGCTGCACTACCGGTACTCCGCTCTGGGAAACACCCGGAATGCTAAGACTGAGCGAGATGCGCGGTGGCATGGCCAGCTTGCCTGTGGTAGCGTCAATGTTCACGTCGCTGACAACGACCGTCGCCTCGCCAGCTGAGCAGCTGACCGGAGCAGCGAGCTTCAGGTAATTGCCCTGCATCGTCACCGGTAGTAACGGTAGTCCCGGGATATCCAACTGGCCGGAAACCAGCTTGCCGCCTTTCATGACCGGGGCATATACCTTAAAGCCATTCACCGTTAGATATTCTCCGGTTCGTTGCTGATCGCGGCCAAGCTGCCTGCCTATGCAGGAGAGATAATATCCGGTAGCTTTGCCAACTGGTTCCCATGTTACCTTGATTGTGGTGGCTTCAGCTTCGGTGACAGTTAGTCCGCTGGGGACTGCCGGCGTTAGCACTAGTGGTGGGATTACCACAGGTGGAGGCTGAACGGGTGGTAGTACGACGGGTGCACTTGTCTTGGCAGTAAGCAAGCCCGAGAGCGGTGACTCACCAACCAGGTTAACCGTGCTCACTGCCAGGTAGTAGGTGGTGTTGGCGCTTAGGCCGCTCACTTTATAGCTGGTTGTCGTCAGGTCCTTTGCGTTGGCCTGCCCCATGGCAGCCTTGCCTTTGCTGCCCGGGTTCTGGGTCGAGTAGTAGCCGCTAGCCCCTCCCGAGGCTGTCCAACTAATAGTCAGGCTGCTGGTCGTTGTGGCTGTCACTTGCAGGTTGGTAGGTGCCGGTGGTGGTAATGGGTGTGGAGGCGGCTTAACAACGGGAGGAATCGGAATGAACGGTGCCCTAGCCAGGGTTGCTAACGGCTGCTGTAATAACATCACTACACACACTAGAACAGCCGCAATGCAGCGCAGGCGACTGTTCTGGTTTCCAGACATTTAACCAACCCCTCTTCACATATTCCGTTGCATAGTCCGACAGTTTATGTAGACTACGCTCATCGTCTCCACTATATGCCAGTCCAGCGGCAGAATGCACTAGTATTGCCAACCTCAAACATAGAGGACTACATACTCTCTCTGTTGAATAGACACTAGACAGTAGACCCGGGCACCCAAGCCCCGATCAACATAAAGGAGGGTTCCCCCATATTTAGAGACTTCAGCTTCATCCCGTATCAGTTGTACGACTCGATCATGTCTTACATCCGCCAGACAACCGGTGACAAGACTCTTACTCAAGAGGCTGTCATGGTCCAGCTCGATACCGATCTCGCCATAGCAGAACAGGCCAGTGAGTTCCTCTACTATAACAATCAGGATAAAAGAACCGATGAAGCTACAGCCGAGTATATCGCTTTCAAAACCAGTTTCACCAGTGAAGCAGGTGATGACGTCTGGGCTAAGTGTCAGAAGAATCGTCGTCCCGGAGCCCAGCCCTGGTACGGCTTGTGGTTTGTAGCAATTAACCAGGAAGTACGCATCCGAGATATCTTCTTTCCCGAATGGGATGATATGCTGCGTTTCCTGCAGGACCTGGCCGACATCGCCATACCTGAGCCCTGGACATACCAGCAATACGCGTCCAAAGTGAATCACCCGATACTGAAGAGCTATATTGAAAACATCTATGACCGCCTGGTTCAGCAGAATAAGCTGGTTCAGCTGGAAGACGGACTAATGGCTTTTAACACGGGTCTGATCAATAAATGGTTCCGAGAAATCTACATCGTTTGTGAACGCGACTCGGGTAATAACCGGCGCTATATCAACCCCAAGCCGTACCTAGAGTCTGACCGTGCAATCATGAACATGTTCCACCGTGCCAGTCGCCCTGAGATGGCCAGTTTCTTCCAAAGCATCAGCGATATCGTGTTCGACCCAGATATCCCTGTATACCCGGATGACGAACATATAATAGAAGACAATTTTGAACGTATTCCAAGCCAATACAGCCGCTATAATTTAAAAGCCCTTTATGCATTGATGAACAGCGCCATCGATGCGGCCCGTATCATGGCCAAGCGCAACTATAAACTGATCGTGCCCCAGTTCCACCACGGCCAGATCCAGTTTTTGATGCCCGTCTATCTATCCCTCGAGTTCACGGGTCCTCCGGACTTTGCCCTCGTGCTCGAGAAGATGGGTGACTCTTATCGAGGCAATACCATCCTAACCCTCGACATGGCGTACCAGAATGCCCGACTTATCGCCAAACCCGAGGCCGCTTGGCTCAATCTAGACCTGGGATACGGCAGCATGTAACTGACTAACATCACGTGCGCCCGCCCTATTGACGCCTGCTTACCAAAGCGATATACTACTCCTGACCTTTAAGCTGGTCCCGTGAGGCCGGTAAGGAGTAGGTTTATAGCTTCGCATGCAAACTCCTTGCCGGTTCACGCACCGTCAAGGAGTTTTATCTTTCTTAAGGAGGCGTGAACCGATAATGTCAATCGCAATGCAAACCCCCGTTAACCAAAATGAGTTGCCTGTCTATGCATCACGCATTACCTTCGGCCGCGGCCCGCGCGTGCTTGTTCTACCCGGCAAATGGCAGCGCATTGCCGCAGCCGTGCTAATCGATGCCGACTACACCGTCATCGAGGCTGATATGGCATCTGGTGCCCATGCCGACGTAACTGTGAACACCAACCCCTATCTTGCTGCTTCTAACGGAGCGATCACCTACGTGCCGGAAGACGTCACCACTTTCCTCGAAGAGGTTGCTTCCCACACTTCCAGTAGCCGCTTCTCCCATATCGTCAGCCTTTAGGCCCTGCATCGTTCAAGTAATCAACAAGACCGGCCGTCATGGCCGGTCTTTCCAGTTATTACGAGTTGTTACTTTTTGGCCTACTCTGAAGGAACACGGTCTGATTTTGTCGAAATTAGCGGTTATCGAATCAGGTAGGTGGTGACAACGACTTGGCCAACATGATTGATCTTCACATACATATGTCACTCTCAGATCGCCACGGTGTTTGTGGCGAATCGGAGATAAGCAGGTTGCTCGCTGATGCAGCACTATCTGGCGTCACTGAAATGGTAATCACTCCCCATGCAGATGCGTATCAGGGTGCCGCTTCGACCGACCTTGACCAGACTATAGCCCTAGCTCGGTCCATAACGCCTGTAATCAAGGTTCACGCTGGCTGCGAGTTCCTTATTCGCAAGGTTGCTGACGTTCTGTTAGCACCCAGGCACGCGGCACTCACAGGCGACCGTTACCTCCAAGTTGAGTTTCTGCCCGACTGCAGAATCTCAACCGCCTGTGAATGCCTGTACGAGCTTAAGCTACAGGGCTACAAGCCGATACTGGTTCATCCGGAGCGCATCAGCGCTCTCCATAAGTCTCCCAATCGCGCAGCAGAGCTTAAGCAAGAAGGCGCTCTACTGCAAGGCACACTCTCTGCCTTTGTCGGTAATCATGGAGCCCGTGTCAAGAACGCGCTGCTGGAACTCCTGCGCTCAGGCCACATCGACTTCTTGGCCAGTGACTTCCACGGCGGCGACTACGCGCAGCTCATCTCCGATTCCAGAGTCACCCTGGCCAGGCTGTTCAAATCCGAACAGGTACAGCGCCTACTCTACGACGTCCCCAAGATAATCCTATATGGATCAACTCCATGACCCACGCAATCATCTTGCACGTGTAGGGGCAGAATTCCATTCTGCCCGATTCCAATGGGGACATGCCTCAGGCCCTTAAGACTAGCAACGCTGTTGAGGTGTGTCCCCTAACCGAAGACGGGGGAACATGTTCCGCCCGGTCCAACACAACACGCCTAGGTATCCCGATGGGGTCAGGCTTTGGCCCTAAGGCCGTACACCGGGCTAAACATGCAGAATCTGCATCAAGTTGATGCGTGTCCCCTAGCCCTTATCCCGATGGGGACATACCTTGAGCCAGGGCATTTTCATCCTGTTAAGGTGTGTCCCCTAACCTCTGTATGTCTAAATATGTCGAACCAGGCAGGATTATTTTGTAATTTTATTGCAGGTCATCAAACCTATAACCCCGAATATTGTCAGGTAGCATTTTAAGGAGGGCCCATATGGACTACCAAAACGAGATGGAATATACCATAGACCTTCGTGACATCATGCGTATCATACGCAAACGCATCTTGATTATCTTACTCATTCCCACCTTAGCGGTCATGGTTGCCGGAGGGATGGCTTTCTTCGTTATGCCAGAGGTGTATCAGGCGAATACCACCCTGCTGGTCTGGAAGGCGCCTGATCAGAACCAGGTTGCCTTGGGAGATATCAATAGCAACAGGCAGCTGGTTAAGACCTACCGGGAAATCGCCCGGAGCAATACTGTCATGAAACAGGTCATCGAAGACCTGCACCTCGATACTACCCCTGGTGTTCTCCGTTCTACTGTTGAAGTTAGCCTGCGCGGCGATACCGAGATTATAGAGATTTCTGTCGAACATCTCGATCCGAGGTCTGCGACTGTTATCGCCAATGCGGTAGCCCGCTCCTTCATGGATAACGTTACTCGCATAATGCAGGTGGACAACGTGGTCGTAGTCGACCCGGCTGTGCTTCCCGGTAGCCCAATCAAGCCACAGAAGCAGCTGATTATTGCCGTTGCTGGCATGCTTGGCCTCATGTCCAGTGCGTTCATCGCCTTCTTGCTTGAATACTTGGACAACACCATCAAGACTCCTACCGATGTAGAACGCTACTTGGATCTGCCGCTGCTTGGTACTATTCCCAAGTTCAAGACAGCAGACTTATCCGCAGCTAAGGGGGACTAATTCAGGATGGCACGCAGACGACATAAACACAGCCAACCCATGGCTTTCGGCCTGATTACACAAAATCCAAAGTCCGGAGTTGCAGAAGCGTATCGTGCGGTTCGTACCAATATCCAGTTCTATAACGTAGGCGAGAGGATGCGGCGCCTTTTAATCACCAGTGCTGGCCCAGGCGAAGGTAAATCAACCACCCTGTCGAACCTTGCCATCACTTTTGCCCAAGCCGGCAATCGGGTAATCGTGGTAGATGCCGACCTGCGTCGGCCTTACCTGCACCGAGTTTTTCAGGTCAGTAACCTGAAGGGTCTGACGAGTGCTTTAGTGGGCAATGCGGCATTGGAAGAGGTCATACTTGGCACCAATGTGCCTAATTTGGAAGTTATTCCGTCCGGCCCGATGCCGCCTAACCCGTCCGAGATGCTAGGCTCCACTCGCATGAAACAGCTGCTGGACCAGCTCGCTGATCATGCTGATATAGTCATCATCGATAGCCCGCCCGTCGTTGCTGTTACAGATGCAGCTGTTCTAGCTCAGGTGGTTGATGGTGTCATCCTCGTAGCTAGCTCGGGCCTTGTCACCCGCGATATGGCGCAGCGCGC
>JAWLDB010000137.1:0-7510 GCA_041686915.1 Bacillota bacterium | reverse complement strand
TTTTTGCTATTTGCTAACATCAAACCACTTGGCAAACATTCGATTGTACTCGCCGCTCTCTTTCAGTTTCCTTAGCGCCTTGTTGATGCTCTCCAATAACCCTGGATCATCCTTGCGCACCGCTATTCCAAACTGTTCATTTGTGAAAGGCTCGCCGATGATTTTCAGCCCGCCCATTAGCTGCAAGTAATGCTCAGCCACCAGCTGGTCGACAATGATAGCGTCAGCTTTATGCTCCATTACCGCCTGAAAAGTTGCTTTCACCAGCTCAAACTGCTTGATAGAGGGATCGTACTCATCTCCCTTGATGGCTTCGGCTTCGAAGGCTCCCGTCGTGCCCATCTGTACAGCTATGTTCAAGTCTGCCAGGTCCTCTGGTGTTGATATGTTCCTTGTTTCATCTGCCCTGATAACGATGACCTGCGATGCGTTGTAATAGGGGACGCTGAAATTGGCTCGCGCCTTACGGTCCTCTGTAATCGTCATGCCTGAGATCACCAGGTCTACCTGTCGCGCGTTAAGCGCCCCTGTCAAGGCTCTAAAAGGCATATTCTCGATTACCAGTTTGCGGTTGAGTTCCTTGGCAATGTACTCTGCAATGTCTATGTCAAAGCCGACTATTCTGTTCTGCTCATCGATGTACTCAAAAGGGTAAAAAGTGGCGTCAGTTGCTATCACCAGTTCCTGTTTCAGCATACAGCCGCTCAGTTGGGCAGCTAGCACCCCTACGACTATGACCATGCATAGATGTTGCAGTCCTCTCACAAGACCACCCCGCTTTCTTCCAGGCTTGGTACAGGTTATGCCTGTCCTGCCTGTGGCATGCTGCATTTTACCTGGACCAGGTATCAAGCCATGCCTTCAGTTCACCCATTTGCTCAGCCTTACCGTTATCCCGCCGCTGCAGCTCAAATTGGTACATATCACGAGCAATCTGGCGCATGGTGGTCTGCACTCGCGAAGGTACACCCTTGGTCAGGATTACTAGTACAAATGGGTTATCGGGTAGTAGAACCATAGCAGCATCATTGTAGACCCAGTCCTTGGTTCCGGTCTTGTGCGCGACTGGCACTGCATAATTGATCGCCAATGGAATGCGGGTGTTGTATATGGTATTAGTCAGGGCATCTAGCATCAGCTGATTGTTCTCTGGCGACAAAACATTTCCCCGATAGAGACTGGCTAGTAGTACACCCAAATCTCTCGGCGTTGTCCGGGGCGCTTCCAGCGTCCCATAGCGCTCCTGTCAAGTGGCACTGGATGTGCCGGGTGCCCAGCCAAGCTCCCGGGAAAGCCGAGAATGGCGCAGGTCCAGTGACATCAACGTATCATATACCTTTTCCCATCCCAGGTACCTCAGCAACACGTTGTAGTGCAGGTTGAGAGAGTGGGTAATCATCTTGTGAATCATCGGGCGAAACTGGTAACGCTGGCGCACAACCGGATCTATATGCCAGGCTTCCTTATCGACTTCGCCTAAATCGTCTAGCCGGTAAAATGCATACGCCATGAGCAGCTTGGCGACTGATGCAGTATGATAGTAGGCTGCATACTCACCCCGTCCATCCAGCTGCAAGTGCTCAGCATCGTATCCAAGACTGAAGCCGGACTTAAGCTCCTCAACATAAATGCCCACATCTCCGTATCCACGGCCATAATCGCGAAACTCCTGCAACCTGCGAGCAATGATATCAAATACTTCCGCTCTATACCTCTGTTCTGACTCTGCCCAGGCGGTACGCATCAGATGCTGTGTCTGATCCAGGCTGGAATACGCGGGCACCACGTCCGCAGGCACTGCGAGGGTTGAGAGGATTGCCAGCAAGACCAGTACAGATATGCTCCACATGAAGTTTGGCAAAGCACCACCTCCTCCGCTTATGTCTATGAGGGAGGTGGTGCGCTTTTGATTGTATAACGAAAGAAACTGAAATAAAGTACTTGAAATCTTGCGCTGAATGTTATATATTTATGCATAAGCAAAGATAAATATGCAATCATTGAGGGGGATAACAAACGATGAAGAGATTAGTATTGGCAATGCTGGCGCTAAGCCTGGTGCTGGTAGGCTGCACAGGGGGATCTGGCAGTGACGCGTTCGTCTATGGGAACGATGCAGACATCAAGAACATAGCACCCGTACTCCTAACCAACGTGGTTTCGTCTGTAGTAAGCTACCAAATCCACGAACCGCTGGTTAAATATGAGGGCAATTATGAGCTGCAGCCAGCTCTTGCCACCGAATGGTCTACATCAGAAGATGGTATGACCTGGACATTCAAGCTGCGTCCCGATGTGAAGTGGCACGACGGTGAGGCCTTCACCTCCGAGGATGTTAAGTACACCTATGAATTAGTGCTGGATCCGGCCACGAAGTCCATCCGTCGGCAGAACTTCATGATCATCGAAGAAATTGATGCTTCTGACCCGTTGACTGTTGTGTTTCACCTGAATGAACCGCATGGCCCGTTCCTCGACAAGATGACTCAAATCCCGATTATGGCAGAGCACCATACCCCATCGGTAGGGTTGGATAGCTACAACATGAACCCGCTGGGCACTGGTCCATTTGTGTTTAAAGAGTGGGTGCCGGATGATCATGTGACCTTGGAAGCCAACCCGAACTACTGGGGTGGTAAGCCAGCCATCAATACTCTGGTTTTTAAGCCCATTCCCGAACCTGCAGTCAGGGCAATGGCTCTCTCCAAGGGTGAAATTGACTATGCTTCAGGTCTGACTGCGGAAGACTTTGCTAATCTTGAGAAGAGTGACAAGGTAGAGGCGTTCTCCATTCCGCAACTGCGCTTCGCTTACCTCGGACAGAACAATCGCTACTGGTTGTTCCAGGATAAGAAGGTACGCCAGGCGATGGCCTATGCAGTAGACAAACAGACCATCATCGACGACGTCTTGAAGGGCGCTGCCAGGCCGGCAGTAGGGTCATATGCAGCGATTAACGAAGCTTGGCACAACCCGAATGTGAAAGCGTTTGACCATAACCCCGATCTAGCCAAGCAGCTGCTGGCAGAGGCAGGTTGGACTCCTGGTACAGACGGCGTGTTGGTTAACAATCAGGGGCAGCGCTTTAGCTTCAGCGTATTGATTGCCTCAGGAAACCAGCAGATGAATAACCAGGCAGTACTCTTGCAGCGCTGGTTTAGCGAAGTCGGTATTGAGATGAAACTGGAGTTCATGGATACCGCCGTGATGTACGACCGTCTCGACGCACGTGACTATGAAGCGATGATGCTCTCTATGGGCGTCAGTCCCGAGCCGGATCAATACAACTCCTGGCATTCCAGCGCCATTGATAACGGGTTCAACGACTGGTGTTACAGCAACGCCCGCGTAGACGAACTGCTGGAACAGGGCCGCCGCGAAAGCGATCCTGCCGCGCGCAAGGTGATCTATGACGAAGTGCAGGAGATTATGGCCGAGGATGTCGCAGCTATTTGGCTCTACCACCCGAACACACTTTCCGCACTTAGCACTGAGTTTACCGGTATGACAGAAGAGCCTGCAGGGCAGTACCAGTACCTGTACCAGCTCAAAGCAAGATAGAATACTATGGCGCGGGCGCTGCTAAGGCGCCCGCCTTGCTTGAAGGAGGCACCAACATGCTCAAATATATCGTTAAGCGGGTGCTGCTCGCCATCCCGCTCATTCTCGGCATCAGCTTGATTGTCTTTGGTCTGATGCATCTGGCGCCGGGAGACCCGGTGCGCATGCTGGCCGGTCGGGAAGCCCCAGCGGAAGTAGTTGCAGCCATCAGGGCTGAATGGGGTTTCGACAAGCCCTTCTTCTCGCAATATCTTTTGTGGCTCGGCAGAGCGATCAGGCTGGATTTTGGCAAGTCTATCGCTACCAACTTACCTGTCTCTTTTCTCATCCAGAGTAGGCTCCCGTACACCCTTAAGCTGAACTTCTGGGCGACGTTGCTCGGCTTGACAATTGCCTTTCCCTTGGGAGTAATGGCTGCCGCCAAACGGGGGACCTGGGTAGACTACTGTTCCAGCGCGTTAGCTTTGGTAGGTATGTCGATGCCTTCGTTCTGGTTGTCAATGGTGCTAATCATCGTAGTTTCTGTGAAGCTTGATCTGTTGCCGACCAGCGGCACCGGTAGCTGGTTGAACTACATCCTGCCAGCTACTGCCCTCGGCTTCAGTTGGGCTGCTGGCCTGATGCGTATGATTCGCACCAGCGTGCTGGAAGTGTTGAAGGAAGACTACGTGCGCACAGCCCGGGCCAAGGGTTTGCGCGAACGGGCTGTTTTGGTGCGCCATGCCCTGCGCAACGCACTCATCCCGATTATCACTGTCCTCGGAACGTGGCTGGCTTTCATGGTAGTCGGTACAGTCATCGTGGAGACCATTTTTGCTTGGCCGGGCCTAGGTCGTTTACTGACGACCGCTCTGCTGCAGCGCGACTTCTTCCTGGTGCAGGCGATTATTTTGATGATTTCGGTGGCTGTTGTGGCAGCCAACCTATTGGTTGATCTAATGTACGCCTGGGTTGATCCCAGAGTCAGACTGGAGTAGGAGGGAGAACATGAAGACGCTCAAACGCTTGGCTCATCATCGCCTGGCCACAGCCGGGGCAATCGTTCTGCTCCTGCTCAGTCTACTCGCCGTATTTGCGCCGTTTCTAGCTCCTAACGACCCGGCCGATGTCAATCCGTCCCAAGGCCTACGGGGCCCAAGTCTGCAGTATCCCTTCGGTCAGGACGCCCTTGGCCGGTGCATCCTCAGCCGTATGCTGTTTGGCGCCCGGATTTCCCTGACAGTCGGGCTCCTGGCCGGCGTTATCTCCCTATTGGTGGGGGTAGTAATGGGTTCGCTTGCCGGCTACTTCGGTGGCTGGGTAGACCTTTTGGTTATGCGCCTGGCTGAAGTGTTCATGACCATCCCGCAGTTCCTGCTGGTTATGGCGTCTGTAGCAATCATCGGTCCGAGCTTCAATACAGTGTTGATTATCATCGGCTTGTCTTCCTGGACAGGATATGCCCGGGTGCTGCGCGGTGAAATCCTGGCTATTAAGCAGAAGCCTTTCGTGGAAGCTGCCAGAGCCTACGGATCAGGTCACTTGCGCTTACTCTCACGGCATGTTCTGCCCAATTGCTGGTCTCCTCTTATCGTCATGGTTACGTTGAACGTAGCTAACGTCATTCTGCTCGAGTCGAGCCTAAGTTTTCTCGGGTTCGGTATTCAAGAACCGGATGCAAGCTGGGGCAGTATTCTTAACCAAGGGCGCACATACTTCCAGACTGCCCCGCACATAGCCACTTTCCCGGGACTTGCGATCATGATGGCGGTGTTGGCTTTTAACCTTTTGGGAGATGGGATGCGCGATGCACTAGATCCCAAACTGGTAGAGGAGGCGAGGTAGATGCAGGACCTGTTAAAGGTAGAAGGTTTACAGATTGCCTTTGGCACTAGCCCGGTCGTCAGGCAGGTATCCTTTGGCCTCAAGCCCGGGGAGACGCTCGGTATTGTTGGAGAGAGCGGATCGGGCAAGAGTGTAACTGCATTATCTATCATGGGATTGCTTAGCCACCCAGGACGGATTACAGCTGGCAGCATCACCTTTCGTGGACAGGACTTGCTCACTCTGCCAGAAGATAAGCGTAGGGGGCTGCGTGGCAGCTCTATGGCTATGATTTTTCAGGAACCGATGACCTGTCTGAACCCTGTATACACAGTAGGGCAGCAGATTGGTGAGGTGCTAACGTTGCACCGGGGCATGGATAAGCGGAAAGCCCTAGCCAATGCAGCAGAATATCTGGAGCGGGTAGGTATTCCTGACCCGGCCAAACGCCTGCGCAACTTCCCGCACGAGCTTTCGGGCGGTATGCGTCAGCGGGTAATGATTGCTATGGCCCTGGCAGGTCAGCCTGAGCTGCTAATTGCAGATGAACCAACTACAGCACTGGATGTGACAGTGCAAGCACAGATTCTGGACCTGCTGAGTGACCTGCAGAAGGATACCGGCATGGCCCAGCTGCTCATCACCCACGACCTGGGACTGGTGGCTGAATATGCCCAGCGTGCTATCGTCATGTACGCAGGACAAGTGGTGGAAACAGGTACAGTGCAAGAGCTGTTTGAGCACCCGGCGCATCCTTACACACAGGGGCTGCTGCAATCCTTGCCCCTGTGGGGAGAAGCACAGGATCGTTTGTACAGCATTCCAGGGACAGTGCCCCGGAATCTGAACATGGAAGGTTGTGCATTCGCTGCTCGCTGCCCACATGTTGAAGCGGCCTGCCACCAGAGTCAGCATATGCTCCCTGTAACAGCCACACAGTCAGCCAGGTGCTGGCGCGCGTCATCAGGCAAAGCCAAGGAGGTGGCCCAGGCATGTCAGTAGCGAAACAGCCTGTAATGGAAGTGTCTGGCTTGACAAAAGTCTTCCCACTGCGCAAGGGGCTGTTCTCGCGTCCAGTCGGTGGAGTGCGGGCCGTGGACAATGTGAGTTTTCAGCTTCGCCCTGGCGAGACCTTAGCACTGGTTGGTGAGAGCGGCTGCGGCAAGACGACAGTTGCCCGCATGTTGGCTGGACTCGAGAAGCCGACGGATGGTCAGGTCGCACTAAACGGTGAATTGCTTGACTTCAGTAGCAAGCAAGATCTGTCTGCTTTGCAGCTGAGAGCCCAGATGGTATTTCAGGATCCATACGCCACACTCAATCCTCGCCTGACAGTCGGACAAAGCGTAGAGGAGCCGCTTATAGTCCGCGGCTTCCCCGGTAATCGCTTAGAGCGCGTTCGAGAACTGTTTGCAGCTGTCAGCCTCGGGGAGGAAACGATCAAACGCTATCCCCACGAGTTTAGTGGCGGTCAGCGGCAACGCATCGGTATTGCCCGTGCGCTCGCCTCCAATCCGGACATTTTGCTGTGCGATGAACCTACTTCCGCTCTAGATGTATCTGTTCAGAGCCAGGTGCTAAACCTTTTGAAAGAACTGCAGCAAGAGCTTGGCTTCGCCTACTTGTTCATATCCCATAACCTGCCGGTCGTATGGCATATCAGCCAGCAGGTGGCCGTAATGTATCTCGGACAAGTAGTTGAATCCGGTCCGCGGGAAGCAGTCTTTCTTAGCCCCGCCCACCCCTACACCCGTGCATTGTTGGCGGCTAGCCCGAAACCGCTTCCGGGACGCAAAAGGGAACGGATCACCCTGCAAGGAGAGGTCCCGAGCCCCATGAACCCGCCTGCCGGGTGCCGTTTTCATACCCGTTGTCCCATGGCCCTGCCAGTTTGCAGCGAAGTTGAGCCACAGGCAAAAAACATGGGCGGCGGGCATGTGGTAGCGTGCCATCGTTCCTGATGAAGTTTGTTCAGCCCTGCAGTAGGCAGGGCTATCTTTTTTAAACTGGTAGTCTGAAATATCTGAATTAAGGTCCGCACATTCCAGGGCTTTTATGTTAGAGTAGGGATGAAGATGCAGATTAGAGGGGGACTGCCGATGATAATGCGGACTGAGCAGGTAGTTGCGCGCGACGGGTGCAACTT
>JAWLDB010000136.1:0-7646 GCA_041686915.1 Bacillota bacterium | reverse complement strand
GCGAGTGGCCCATCGCCAGAGGGCTATGGTCTCGCACTGGACGATGCCAAGAAACTAATCTGCAAATACTTGGCCAAACAGGCCAGGAAGGACTTTGAACAGTTTATGTCCATGGTCGACGTGGCTGAAATTACCGGCAGCATGCACTCGGCCTGGGCAATGGAGCGTCTGCAGTTGTTCCGGGTGATGGGAGGCTGGGTGGATGGTGTCGCCGTGGCTAGTGGGGGAGAAATCCAGGGAGCGCTCCTCGGGATGCCGATCACTAAGGTCTTCCTGGCGGACCTGAACAACGACTGGCGCTACGAGGTCTGCGCCAATTTTGCCGTCGGTTCGGGCATAGTCAGCCACGAAATTGCGGTCATTGATACCGCGTCTGGCGAGTTGTATCATCTGGGTCGCCGGGCGGAAGAGGATCTCCACCTCGAGTGGGCGCAAGATGGACTACACCTGCAGGTGAAACGCATCCAGTACGGTGGTGTCAAAGAGCTTGGGACCGGTCAGTTAGTACTGACCGATGATGGGCTACATATCCGATGAAGCAACGAGACACTTTGGGGTTTTCCCAAAGTGTCTCATTCTATATGCGGGTTGATTAGTGCATGCGACTGATGTCCTGCTTGGTGAAGACCTGTGCGGAAGCCACGAAAGACAACCAGAGGATTGGTATAGCGATGGCCAGGCCGGTTAGCGCGCCTGCCGCGCTGTCAAACTCGGCCACCAAGGTTTGCACCACTGATGAGTCTATTTTAGTAGCAATCCATGCCTGGTTTTGCATCACGCTCATGCCCAGAAGACTTAGCGCCATCAGACTGATCAGCAACACTACCTTGGCTGAATTAGTGCCGAAGCGGAAGTGCAGGTACAGACTGTAACCGAGCAGCAGAGAGGCGACGATCAGGCTTGGGCCAGTGCGGGCAAGAGCTTGATCCAGCTTGCCGATTGTTAGAGCATAGCCGAGTACAAACAGCATCAAGGCGGTTACAACTATGACCGACGTAATATACTTACCGGCCACAATCTGTCGCGGACGAACAGGTAGTGAGCGCAGTAAGCCGAACTCACGGACCCGCACCAACCAATCGCGATCGTATCGGTTGGTGATGCCATGGACTGCATTGCCCGTAATCTTGTGGCGCACGAAAAGCTGTTCCCACCCATGTCGCAGACCGTCCAGGCTGAAGCTGACCTGTCTCCAGTGGCTCAGCAGGCTTTCCCGATCGTGAAATTCAACCAACTGGCCATCGTGTAGAATGGCCACGTAATCGGCAATCTGTTCTACATCCTGAGTGATATGGGATGAGAAGAGCACAGTTCTCCGCTCATCCTGGATCACCGCTTTGATCTCTTCCAATAACTCTCTGCGCATCACCGGGTCTATACCCGAAGTGGGTTCGTCCAGGATGAGCAGCTCAGGTTGATGTGATAGCGCCAGGGTGACGCCAAGCTTGACTTTCATTCCCTTCGAGAGCTGTTTGACACGCTTCCGTGGATCCAGCATGAACTTCTTTAAGTAGTTATCGTACAGATTCCAATCCCAGTCAGGATAGAAGCTGCTTACCACCTTGGCCATGGCTGAGACGGAGAGCTCTTCATAGAAGACCGGGTTCTCGCTGACATAGCCTATCCGCTGCTTGATAGCCAGTTCATCGTTCGGTTGCTGCATTCCCAATAGGTGGACCTGCCCGGCATCCGGATAAACCAGGTTTAGTAGGATGTTGATCAGGGTGGACTTACCTGCGCCGTTTTGCCCGACCAGCCCCAAAACCATGCCGCGCTCAAGCTTTAGCTCAGGTACATGCAGCACGAAGTCGCCGAATTGTTTCTTCAGTCCGCTAATCTCCAGTGCTAGTTCGCTCACTTCGCATCATCCTCCATCCGCAGGATTTTCTCTACCAGTTCTCGTAGTTCTTCCGGAGTCACACCTAGTCGTCTGGCCTTAGCCAGCACTACAGACAACTCCGTTTCGATTTCATCCAGTTTGATTCGCTCCAACCTGTGCGGCTTCAGCTCGTTAACGAAAGTGCCCAGGCCGGTGCGCACAATAATCAGGCCGGCCGCCTCCAACTCCTGATAGGCGCGCTTCGTCGTGATTACACTCGTCAATAAGTCAGCGGCCAGCTGTCTGATAGAAGGTAGGGGATACCCCGGAGCCAACTCACCTGCCAGGATTTTCGCCCTAATCTGATCCACAATCTGTTGGTACAGGGGAACGTCACTCGCTCCACTGAGTGTGATAAACATCGGCCACCTCCTCCGGGATAGTGTGCATATACACTATATACACCCTGCGAATATCTGTCAATAGAGAGAGAAAGAGTGTTGGGAAGACAACAGAAAGACCCGGGTTTCCCGGGTCCGTTAAGGTATGGGGCCAGGCCCCAAGCTGTTTCATCTTTTACCTATGCTGGAACTTCTTCCGCTCCAGGCCGCAGATGCGTTGTATCACCCATTTGCCACCGACAACTGCAGTTGGCAGCCCACCTGGAGGCATGTTCCACTGGCCCGCATAGAAGAACCCTTCCAGACCTGGCAGCTTGCCCGAAACGTAGCGGATCTTGCTTTTCGGGGTACCGGCCCAGGCCATCCAGGAGCCTCTCCAGGCGTTGCAGTAACGTTCATAAGTCATAGGCGTGGCCACATCATGCACTTCAATCTTACCCTTCGTTTCAGGGTAGCGTTGTTCCACAATGGCGATAATCTCCTGCGCCAGGCGCTCCTTTTCCTGCTTGTAGGCAACCGGGTCCTGCCGCTTGGCTTTCCACCATTCATAGTCAGCGCTCATCACTACCGTCACAGCTGACCTGCCTTCTGGCATCAGGGTCTTGTCAAAGCAGAAATGCCTCAGCCCGACAAACTCGTTGCTAACTCCGCCCGCGTCTACCGGTCTGTCAGGGTGGGTAGATATGGTATGCGGGTAGTGGTACAAATCGCAGGCGATTCCTAAGGAAACCTGTACCGTGATATAGGTGGGGTATGCATCGCGGTCGTTGTAGAGCGTCTTCCACTGTTCGTCCAGGTACTTGCCTTCCAGGAGGTCATAAAGCGTCCAGTGAGCGTCTGCTGTGGAGATGACGTAGTCTGCGCTTACTTGCCTGCCATCAGTCAACTCTATTCCCTTGGTCTTGCCCTGCTCAATCAGCACCTTGGATACCGGTGAGCGGTAGGAAACCTTACCTCCAAGCTCCAGATATCGCTGCTCAATCCGTTTGGCAAAGGCTAACGACCCACCTGTGGGCCAGCCTGAGTCACCTGTACTCATGGAGGCGAGTGTAGTCACGAGGGACGTAGCCTTATGAAACCCGGGAACCAGTTGGACTAAAGCATTGCGGAGAACTGGAGACTTGTACTGCGCTGCGTAGTCACTGAGAGATATCTTTTCGAAATAGCCGAGGCTTCTCATAGCCGGTGCCATGCTCATCATCATTTGGCCCATATCCAGTATGTTCATTTGATCCATTGGCTTCTTGGTCGGCATGGTGAGTGTTTGCATGCCTTTGATGCCTTGGCAGAGCTGGCGGATTAAGCTGCCATCTTCAGGTGAGGCTTCTAGCAGGTGCTGCTCCAGCTTATCTGGGTCCCTATACAGAAACACCGTCTGACCGTCCTGTTCATGGCAGAAGAAGTATTCGTGGTGAATGATCTCAATGTTGTCATCCAGCGCGCCTACATCGCGCCAGACCTTGTTCATGTCTGTGCCTGGCTTTGATCCGAGCAGCCAGTGAATGCACCCGTCAAAGTAGTAACCCTTGCGGCTCCAGCCAGTGCATTCTCCACCTGGGATGGTGTGCATCTCATAGATCTCGGTGTCAAACCCGTTCAGCCTGCCGTAAACTCCGGCTGAAAGACCTGCAATTCCTGCTCCAATAATCGCTAGTTTCTTGCCCACTCTCTCTACCCCTCTCCCCAAACGATTGCTGCACCATCATATCATGTCTGCTGGTGCATGTGGGTGATATTTCCTATAGGAGAGCCGTACTGTGCTGGAAAAGCCGGGCCGGGCCTGGGTTCTTTGCATCGGCTGCTTCCTACGATAGGGGAGGAGACATCATGACTGCCTTAGAATATACATCGTGTAGCGTGTGAACTGGAGGTGAGCGCATGCAGAGGAGAACGTCACCGTATGGAGATGTGGCCTGGTTTAAGCGTCAGCTCAGGCGCATGAGAAAGCAGGAGCAGGCTATTCGTTTTGCCGGGGCCCCGTCGGCAGGGCACCGTTTGGTTTGGGACAGCTTCTTCAGCCTGTCCGATCATCCTGCTCCTTCTGCCCGCTACAGCATGGAAGATCTTCTTGGCATGACCAGGCCGCAGTTTGAGGAACTGGTCGATGAGTTTTTCTTCGAAGTGTACTATGTTTACTATAAGGAACGTGGGATGCTGCAGACTCGCATTTATAACCCCGCCGATCTGGCTGACCTCGGGGTGGCTCCTCATGCGGGGAAAGCAGATATTCGTCGACGCTTCCGGGAGTTGGCCAAGCAGCATCATCCCGATATGGGCGGTGACACGAGCCAGTTTATCAGGCTGTTGCAGGCGTATGAACGGCTGATGGGTTAAGGCAAATAGAAGAGAGGTTTCTTTAATGCAGGTGACAGTCTTCTACTTCTCGGGCACAGGTAACACCTGGTGGGCGAGCGAACAGTTATGCAGTATCTTGAGTGATGCAGGCGCAGACGCTACCTGCCATTCCGTTGAGCAAGTCTCTGAGGGTGAGGTCCGTAGGCTGCTGGAGTCTACCGACATAGTAGGTTTTGCCTACCCAATATACGGGTCGGACCTGCCTGCCATCATGAAGACCTTCCTGACGGGGCTACCTGGAGTAAAGCGTCAGATACCCGCGTTAGTCTTTTGCACGCAGTGGGGAGGGTCTGGTGATGGTGCGAGAGTAGCCAGCGAGTTCTTGAACCCCGCGCAGTTCCAGATTAGATGGGCGGACCATATCAACATGCCCAGTAACGTTTCAGTGACAGTGCCTCCGTTCCCCTACACCAACAAGCGGAAACGCCTGGATAAGAAGCTGGTAAACGCCCGCGCCAGGCTGGAGTGGATGGCAAAGCGCATAGTGGACGGTAAGCCTTATCTCAAGGGGTGGTCGAGGTTGGCTATCGCCATGGGCTCCATTCAGCGGGTTCCCTTCCGCAAGGCCTTTCATCGCCTGCAAGGAGATATCGCTGTTGACCAGCAACGCTGCATTCGCTGCGGTCGCTGCGTGACTATCTGTCCTGTTCAGAACTTCTCATGGGAGGACGGTAAAGTCAAGGCCGGTAACTCCTGTATCATCTGTTTGAGGTGCTACAGCTTCTGCCCCAAGTCAGCCATTACCTACATGGGGCGACGGCATCTGCTAAGCAGGGGCAAGCCTTATCAGGGGCCGGTGCCGGGCTTTCGTCCAGAGAGGCTAATCGCACGGCGAGGTAGGGACGGGAAGGACAAGTAGCGGATGTAGAACTAGAAGACCCGGGTTTAGCCACCCGGGTCTCATGTATCTCTGCCATGTTTACGATAGCTACCTTATGAGAGCCTTGCTGAGTTGCTCAACCATTTCAGCGATTCTTTGCTCGCGGTCCCGCCGTGACCAGTTGACGATACCGGTTGCTAAGACTTTGCCCTTCTTGGATGAGCAGAGCTGCTTTATCTGACCGATGGCGTTGTTGCCACCCATCCAAGGAAAGGGGAAGAACTGCGTCACAAAACAGACTACCTTTTTCCCGTGCAACGACGGCAACTCTGGCAAGCAGAGTTTCATGACCTGTGACAGGTTAAAGGCCTGTACCGGGGCACCGAGAGCCAACGCGTCGTAGCCGTCGATAACAGGAAGCTTTTCAAGCTGCATTTTCTTGGGATCCTTTTCGCCACCGAGAGCAGCCACCCGTTCAACCTGAGCGGAATGTCCTGCTTTCTCTAATTCTGCTTGAAGCCGCTGCGCAACTGCCAGCGTGTTACCTGTGTCAGAGTGCACCATAATTCCTATCTTCATGTTCCAACCCTCCTCATTCACCGGTCAGAGCTCTGTCACCGTGAAATTAGCCGGCTATCCTGCTTGTTCTGTGCAGGGTTAGGCTATTCCTTTATCGCAGCCATCGGATTACGATTTCGACCCACTGCAACACAGAGGATGCCGAGCAGCGAGGCAATACACCACAGCTGATTACGTTCTGCTTATCTGCAGAACTCCCTTATCCACTGGACCACCAGTTCAGGGTGGTTGAAGGGGATGTCATGTTTCGCGCCAGGCACAATCACCGGATTGTCCGATAGCCTTCTGGCCGAGTCGAGCATCATCCTGGGTTCCTTCTCGCCGACAACTATCATTGCCTTGCCTGCCACAAGCTTCTCCACCTGAAAGGTCATATTCGCAATCAGCAGGTTGGTGAACCACTCGACAGTGATGTCCCTTGAGTCCTGGTAGTACTGCTCAAAGAGTCGTTCTCCGATGCCGAGAGACGAAGCGTTAAGCTTGGCAAACCAACGGAACTTTGCTAAAGGCAAGGACCATCTCCCCATGCCGACAGACAGCTTTAGCAGTTTAGGGGATGGTTGGTTAAGCGCACTGATGGCAATCACCTTGTGAACCAGGGAAGCCGCCCGCAAGGCAATCTGTGCTCCCAGGCTGTGTCCAACCAGGTAGACCGGGTTTCCATCGGCCTCCTGTGTTATCAGTTGTTTGATCTTCTCTATCTCTCGGTCCATAGTAGTGAACACGCCTGGCTCGCCAGCAAACCCGTCATAGTCGAAAGTGATCATCTTGTAACCGTCCAGGCGGTTAATCACCTCTTCCCACATCCACTGACCGCAACCACCGCCATTGATGAAGATCACCAGAGGGCCATGTCCCATGACTGTTGGTTTCATCTAAGTCAACTCCTTATCTGAAGTGCTTCCGCCTGTTCTCAGCACACCCACTTGTACCGCGTCGACCATGCGCTCAAGCGCTTCCACCAATTGCTCCAGGTTTTTCTCTCTTCTCAGCCTCTCTTTGAAGCCGTCATTTAGCCACTGGCAGAGGTCCAGGATCTCTTCCCTGGGTAGGCGATACCGTTCCCAATCAATACCCTGCAGTAGCCTTGACTGGTTATCCAGCATAATCCGGTTCCGCAGGTCATTTGCCTTGTCATATACGCTGGAATGGGTGTCTGCGAAAGCGTTGGCCAGCATTTGGTAGGCCTTAGGATATTGGCGGTAATAGTTGATGCTCAGTCTGGCTTGAAAGATTATCCGCGCGAATATGTCTGGCTCGCTAATATCGGTCTCCAGTATCTGCAGCTCCTGCAGCTTGCGCAGGTGGTGCTCCAGTACTGACAAATAGAGGTCCTGCTTGGACTCGACATACTTGAACAGTCCGCCTTTAGAGATAGCTGCAGCAGCAATGATCTGGTTAATTGAAGCATGGTCGTAGTGGTGCAGAGCAAACTCCTGGGTGACAGCTGCTATTATAGCTGCCTGCTTCTCTGGCGGCAGCTTGTAGAACATGGGCTTCATACAACGCCTCCCAAAAATATCTTATCCCTAAGAGACCAGGTGGTCTCTTAGGGATAAGATATCACCGTTTAGCACTTCTGGCAACAGATTCCTTTGAGATGGGAGATGGAGATTGTACGTTCACCTGTCCTGTAAAGTTGAGTCTCAGCATGGCAGGTGAAAACATCGGC
>JAWLDB010000135.1:0-7766 GCA_041686915.1 Bacillota bacterium | reverse complement strand
GGTGGACCAGTCCAGCCGCTCCAGCTTAAGTTCACAGGCGTAGTGCTCTTGGCGTTTAGCGATTCTTGCATCAATCTCCAGGTTAAGTTGTTTTGAAAGGGTGGCAATATCGCCATTAGGGTTCATCAGCTGTTCCTGTAGCACTGGCGAAGATGAAGCGAGGATGACGGGACTGCCTTTCAGCCTGGCGTAGCACAGTAGCGGCAGTAGATAGGCGAACGTCTTGCCAGTGCCTGAGCCAGCCTCAGCAAATAGTACCTGGCGTTCTTTCAGCGCCTTGATGATATGAAACGATGTATAGACCTGCTCTTCACGTACCTCGTAGCCAAGGTCAGGGAGCCGCTCATAGAACACATCACCTATCCAGTGGTCTAATTGCTTGAAGAAATCTTTGTCGCCGGTGTATTCAAACGGCATTTTCAGCCATGACATAAAGCTCATGCGATCAGCCTCCTCACTTCAGAACAAGGATACCATTAGTTAGTCTTTCCCGTATGTAGAGAATTCCGTTGTGCTCTATGGTGCCATCACAGTTCATGTGTTGACAAGGCTTTGCTTCTAGAGAAAAAGCAAAAACGCCACAAATGCTTGTGGCGTCGATGTTTAAGTTTGGCAGGGGCGGAGGGACTCGAACCCGCAACCAACGGTTTTGGAGACCGCTACTCTACCAATTGAGCTACACCCCTGCGGCAAAATATATTATAGTACAGATCGCTTTAGTCGTCAATGGAGCAATAATTGCCATTGAGTGGACAACAGCTGTGTTGTTCGCTGACCGGCGCATCAGAAACTATGATATATTGCTATTATAGAGGCTTTTAACGTAATCATCAAAGGTATTTGCTGCCGAGAAGCAAGGAGGCGCAGAAAATGCGGGTGAAGATTGTTGATGCGTTCAGCGATAAACCTGGCATGGGCAATCCTGCTGGTGTAGTTTTCCTGAAAAAGGCTATGCCTGACCAATTGATGCAAGCTGTAGCGAGGCAGATTGGCGTTTCGGAAACCGCTTTTCTGCAAGAAACTCAGCCAAATCGTTTCCGCACTCGCTTCTTTACACCACAACGCGAGGTCGACATTTGTGGGCACGCTACTATCGCCAGCTTCTATACGCTGGCAGTTGACGAGATGGCGAATAAATGTTCGTGTCTAGAAAGGTATTGGCAGCAGAGTAACGTGGGCGAACTAGCTATCGAAGTACATAGGCAGCCTGAGCAACCTGATCCTTTAATCTGGATGCAGCTTGATACGCCAGAGTTTTCGGATTGCGTGCGATCAGCGGACGAGTTGCTACGCCCGTTGGGCCTTAGTGAAGACAATCTTAACAGGGAGCTTCCACTGAAAGTGGCACAAAGTAACCGGGTATTCATCCCGGTGAATAGTCTTGAGCAGCTATTGTCATTGCAACCTGACTTTACGCGGCTTAGTGATGTTAGCGAGAGCTGGGGTATTCGCGGGATTACGCCATACACCTTGGAAACTCTGGATAACAATGCGCTGACACATTTGCGTCATTTCGCTCCTGTCGCTGGTGTAAATGAAGACCCGATAACAGGGACATCCAACGGTTATCTTGCTTACTTGCTATTGCAGACAGGCATTATATCAGATGCAGCTGCTGGCTACATCGGCGAACAAGGTCATGCAATCGGAAAGAGTGGTATCGTGCACGTGCGCATAACTCCTGACGGCAACCTATGGATTGGTGGTACAGCCTGCTTAAGCGGTGAACTAGAGGTTTTGGAGGAGGCATGGTTAAGATGCTTTTGACAGTTGATATAGGCAACTCCGAGATAGTGTTTGGTGTCTTTAGTGAGAATGAGCTAGTTGCTACATGGCGTTTTGCCAGCAGTCCTGGACGTACGGCGGATGAATACCTCTTGCTCTTGGATAGCGCATTGCACAGGCACAAATGCACGCCTAGAGATATTGACGCGGCTATCATCGCCAATGTGTCGCCTTTGCTGCAACCCATATTTCAGTCGGTTTGTCATGACCTCTTTGGGTTTGAACCTCAGATTGTCGGCCCTGGTATCAAGACCAAGCTGAAGATCAAGTTTGAACCACCGTCAGACCTAAGTGGCGACCGCATCGCCAATGCGGTGGCAGGCTATTATCTCTACGGCGGTGGGCCACTAATAGTAATTGACTTTGGAACTGCTACAACTTTTGATGTGGTGTCTGCCAAGGGAGAGTACTTGGGAGGTGCACTTACACCTGGTATTCGCTTGTCAGCAGAGGTGCTGTCGGGCCGAACCTCGCGAATTCCCCGGGTCGAGCTGGTAGCGCCGTCATCGGCGGTGGGCAGAAACACTGTGCAGGCACTGCAATCTGGATTGGTTTATGGCCATGTCGAGCTGATCGATGGCATGGTTGAACGTATCAGGCGCGAAGTTGGGCAAGCTAAAGTAGTAGCAACAGGTGACTATGCCAAGCTGTTTAGCAGACTGTCGGGCAAAATAGAGCGAGTTGTCCCTAACCTTACTCTCGAAGGATTACGCATGCTATGGGAGTTCAATACAGAAAGCCGTTCAGTTTGAAACCTTTGCAGCCATGATTGGCTGCTTTTATTTTTTCACTGCGTCGGAAAGACTAGGATTAGTATCTTCGCAGAGGAGGTAGACAAGGTGCCAGGAATGAACACGCCAGAATTGACCAGCAAGGAACTATCAATGATCTCCGATCAACTGGGGCATGAACAACTGGCTATCACCAAGCTGCAGGCATATGCTGAACAAGCGACTGACGAGGACGTCAAACGCATGTGTGAGGCAGGCGTACGTTTGCACCGTGAACACTATGAAACGCTGCTCAAGCACCTGAACGGCGTAGAGAAATAAGGATAGGAGGGAACATCGTGCCGAAGGTCAATCTTACCGATGAGTTCATGCTGAAAGATGCCCTGTCCTGCCAGAAAGAGCTGACCAATACCTATAACATAGCCACAAACGAAGTCGCAGGCAACAACGGACTGCGCAGTGACATGTTTAGCATCCTTACGGAGGAACATGAACTGCAGTCTGCCATCTATAACAAACTGCGCAACAAGGGCTGGTACGAGACACAGTCAGCCAGCCAACAGGAGATCAGCCAGGCAGCTCAGAAGTTTAATAAGAGTGAGTACAAGGAGCAGAGGTAATCTGCATCGAAGCGAGGCCGCCATTTTGGCGGCCTTTTCGTACACGTCTGGCACCTTCGGCCTGCTGAAATAGCAGGAAACAGGTCGATGTTGGCGGAATTCTATATTAAGGAGGTGTTGGTGATGGAATCCAAACAGATAACTGTATATAGCGGGGCGCAAGGGGTGGTAAACTCCACAATTGTACCTTTGTTGAATGAAAAGTTGCTGATAGTGGATACCTTGGCTTCCGAGGCTGACGCGGAGGAACTACGGCTTAAGGCAGAGGCTTTGGGTGAGGTGACCTGCGTGATTAACACGCACGAACACGGTGATCACCTGGCTGGCAATAAGCTGTTCGCTTGTCCGATCATCAGCTCAGCACCGGCTAGAGAAGCTATGGTACGCATGGCTGAATCGGGAGTGCCGGTTCGACTGCCAGATGTAGATTTTTCGGATCGTATGAGTATGTATCTTGGTGAACGCATTGAACTAAGACTGTTTGGTGGTCATTGCCCAGGCGCTACCGTTGTGCATTTCCCAGAGCGGAAGCTGCTGTTTACCGGCGATCTGGTGTTCAATGGACGGATGCCCTATATGGGTCAAGCTGATTTTGATACATGGATAGCTGCCCTTAAGGAACTTGCAACGTGGGACGTTGTACAGGTGGTGCCGGGTCATGGCCCGGTAGGAGGCAAGGAGATTCTAGACAGTCAGCGCCAGTGGCTGGAGCAGTTCATGGCGGAAGTAAGGGCGCTCCGCCTGATTGGAGGCAGTGCTGAAGAAATCTTTGAGCGGTTGCTGCCAAAGTATGAGGTCCCTGACCGTTGGCATGACATGCTCAGGCGGGCTATCCTATTGGTGAAAGACTAGGACGAGTAGCCTCTTCATGGATGGCTTTTGGACACGCCAACTTAATTCATGTGCATGGCAAGTCCTCCCATAGCATAAGCATGCGAATTATCGTATGATTCCAATAAAGGGGGGAGTTCTGGTGAAGCGGCTAGTCGCGCTGATTTTGCTAATGTCATTACTGATCGGGTGTACTGGATATATGCCTGCAGAGCAGGCAATGACTACAGGTGTTCAGTTGGACGACTATGCCGAGCCCATGTCGGAGTTGCGGGCAGAACCTGAGCTTCCGGTTAAAAAGCTCCATCCAAGAGTCTCGCGCTTGCGGGAGGCGGTTACCGATTTGACAGACCTGGTTGAGATCACTGATGAACAGTTCGCATATCTGCTTAGTCTGCAGGACGAAACGGGGATAATTACCCAGACCCCTGCACAGCGGAAGTCTATACCCTATTTTGCCAATATGGCTGCGTTGGCCATGCTGAGCAGGAGAGAGGGGCACGAGCCGGTACGGCGTTATCTGGAATGGTACCTGCGCCATCTGAACATGCCCGACAAACACAAGCTGGTGGGCACTATCTATGATTACGTCAAGTCAGATGATGCCTGGATTCCAACCTATGGTTACGACTCTGCCGACAGTTATGCGGCAACTTTCATGAGTTTGTTGCTTAACTACGCGCGGGCCACTAGCGATTTGCAGTTTATGGTGGATAACTTTCAGCAGATTACTGATGCGGCAGAAGTGTTAATCAAGTTGCAGGACAAGGATGGACTGATCTGGGCTAAGCCCGGCTATTACGTGAAGTTCCTAATGGATAATGCCGAGAACTATCGTGGCTTGGAAGATGCGTCAGCATTAATGCAGGCTCTTGGACGCGACGATCTGGCTGAGCGCTATGGACTGGCTGCCATTAGGGTCGCAGCCGGGGTAGAAGAACAGCTGTGGCTAGAGCGCGAAGGGGTTTACGCTTGGGCCATGTATGGCAGGTGGTGGGCGCGTCGTCCCGCCAGGAAGTGGTATCCGGATACAGTGGCGCAGGTCTACCCGATCGTCTTTGGGTTGGTGGCGCCTGAGAGCGAACGAGCTATTTCTCTTTACAGCTATCTTAATCAACAGTACCCTAAGTGGATGGAAGGGGATTTTGATGATCGGTTCCCTTGGACTATACTGGCGCTGGTAGCTACACAAATGGATGATGATGGCCGGGCTCTTGTGTATCTACGCAACGTCAATGCACAGCTAGTCGTAGACGGCAAGGACAGGTATCCTTGGCACGCTTTCGAGGCAGCCTTTTTCCTGAAGGCGTGGCAATTGCTTGGCACTAAGCACATCATGCCGAATGTGGCGGAGGAACAGGATCCAGAAGAACCGGAAGCACCGCGTGACGAGTTATCCGCCGGGGACGCGGCTTTAGAGGAAGAAACGCCACGCCGTCAGCACTCACAGCTCAATGGTGGTAGATAAGCAATCTTAAGGTAGGTTGACAACAGTGCCAAAGCTTTACATGGTTAACCATTCCGCCGTCAATATCGACTACTCCCTGCCTGCTGAGCGTTGGACGCTCTCCCCGGAGGGTATACAGCTGATGATGCCGATTGCTGAGTCTACCATCTGGTCGAAGGTGAAGAAGATCTATCATGGCCCAGAATCAAGAGCGGCTCAGACTGCCATGATTATCGCCAGGCGATGGGATTTGTCGTTGGCGACGAACCGAGGACTGCGTGAGCTGGAAATTCGGAGCTCCGCAATGGAGCGCCGGCAGTTTTTCGATATCATCGGTGACCACCTGGAAGGTAAGGCGAGGCATGCTTTCATAGAGGATATAGAGGTCGCGACGCAGCGCTTCGTCAGAAGCATCTCTCAGATAGTAGCTTTGCACCCTGGCCAATCTGTCGGTATTGTCTCTAATGCGCGAATTCTTACCGTCTTCTATGGCCATCTACTCGGTCGACGACTGACGAGAGATGAGTGGCAGTCGTTAAGAACGCCTGACCTTTCGGTTATTGACTTGCAGACGCTCGAAGTTAACAGTGGTTTCTTCTCTGATCTGAAGTGATGCATCATATCTAAACGCTACCTAGGCAGCAGCAGTAGGGCGTGTTATGATTTGATCAGTCGGATATGAGGGGGAACTGGTCATGGGTAAACGCAAGCATGTGAGCGTTCAGATGAAGGGCGATGTAATGGCCGTACACTTTGATCCTCTATTTGCGGTCAAGTCGGTCAGGCGGACAACAGGTTTCAATACAGCAACCAAAGCATTCAAACCTAAGAAGGGCAAGGGATCCTACGATCGGCAAGCGATGAAGCGAGCTGAGCGGCAGGGTCCCTTCAATTTTTTGATCTATCCAGCCGTTTTCCTGGTAGAAAGCGGATAGCGGGAGCTCTGGCAGGTAAAGAGTGACAGATTGCAGAAAGCTCCCTGAAAGAGGCTTGGGGTGCTAGAGAAAAGAGAGGTGATGTTTGTGGACAGGGTTCAGCAGGTCCGAGAGCTTGTCAATAATATCCTGGCTGATCGGGAAGTAGCAGAACACGCAAGAAACGACTCTATTCATATCTACGGAGTATCTATGCTAAGCGTCCAGCTGGCGCTAAAGCGCGGGCTTAGCCCCGAGATAGCTGCTGCCGCTGGTATGTTGCATGACCTTTACCGCCTGCGCACTGGTTTGAACGAGAATCATGCCCACAATAGCGAGGAAGACGCCAGGACCATCCTGCGGGACCTGGGGTTGTTCACGGGCGAAGAGCAGGTGATCATCCGCAAGGCGATCTTTAGGCACAGCAACAAGCGCGTTGAGCACGACCCCTATGATGAGGTGCTGAAGGACGCTGATGTCTTGCAGAGATATCTCCATAATCCTGCAGAGCCCACCTCCGCCGCATGGTGTCGCTTGAAACGCGTGGTCGCAGAGCTAGGCCTACCAAAGCCTGAACGCCTTGAAGAGCCTAGGTCTGATGCAGACCAGAAGTGGGCAGGAAGGCGTGTTCTGGCTGACATCGCTGAAGGCCTGGCTAGACAACCTCTGGTTGGTAATGAGAGTAAAGGTGGTCCTGATGTCTATCCCGTAATAAGGTATTTCCCTGGGGCAACTCGAGCGCGAGGGTTTGACTGGTGTGCCTCTTTTGTCTACCACTGCTGTTACCAGGCGGGCCTTAAGCTGCCCATCCGCTACCCGGGAGTTGCTATGAGATTTGCTGCCGTGCCAGCCTGGCTTGCATGGTCTAAGCTGCCTGGGCTGCAGTTCTTCCAACCCGCCGGCGAAGCTAGCTTCAGGCCCGAGAGGGGAGACTTGGTCATCTTTGATAGACTGGTTTCAAATGTGGATCATGACCACATTGGTGTAGTGCTTGACTGCCGCAACGGCGTGCTGACTACTGCTGAAGGAAATGTGAAAAACAGGTCAGGTATCTTTGAGCGAAATGCGTATCTGAACATCAATGGATATGTGCGGATCGCAGACGATTATCGTTATGATGCAGACGCTATGGGTGCCTCGCATATAAGCTAGCTTGGCTCACAATCTCTACTTATGTAGTTGTTGAGACAAGTAATGAGCTGGTTCTTCTTTTTTGCCTGTAGAACGGTTTTTGGCCTGGAAATCCTTTCACCCTCTTTTTTGATACTAAATTATTGGGAATAAAGCTGGGATTATATCTAAGTACCTTGATGGTTGAAACCCGATTCTCGGGAATGGTGGCAGTGGGGAAGGGGTAGGTTGTGCGAGGATTGTGGGGCGCTGCTGAGACAATGTAACTCCAGTCGGTGGAGCATCTAGTCGGTGGAGAACGAGGGCT
>JAWLDB010000134.1:0-7912 GCA_041686915.1 Bacillota bacterium | reverse complement strand
ATTACGGCATGGATTTCGTCAGTCTCTCCCATAGCCAATTGGCGTGATAGTTCATTAGCAGTCACCTGATTGGTTACAGCATCATTTACCAGGCTGCCAAGCAACTCCGAGAAACCGCTTTTAGGGTTTAACTGCTTCTGAGCGGAACTCAATGCGGCTGGCGAGGTCATAAATGGGTTTATTTTCATCTACCGTTACCTACCTATCTCTAACGCCTTGGCTGCCATCGCTTTGGTAGCATTAATCACCGTAACGTTAGCTTCATAGGCTCTGCTGGCTGAAATCATGTTGACCATCTCGTTGACGACATTTACGTTAGGCATATGTACATATCCGTTGGCATCCGCATGAGGATGGCCGGGGTCATAAATCAACTCACCAGGTGTAACACGATCTTCAGCAATCGAAACCACCTTGACACCAAGCTCCTCGCGACTCATTTGCTTGTTGAGCAGTGATCCGAAGGACTCTCCGCCCCGTGCGGCAAACAACGGATGGCGTCGGTAGAACGGTGTTTCACCGGGAGGCCTGGTAGTTTGCGCATTGGCAATGTTGTCAGCGATAATATCCATCCGCAGCCGCTGCGCGGACAGGCCAGATGCACTGATAGAAAGAGACTTTAGCACGATTAGCGCCTCCCTTCGTTAATCAGGTATCTGAGCATGGATAATTGTTTACTGATGTTGGTAGCTACCGAGTCAAAATAGAGGTTGTTCTCTGCAACTTGCGCCATTTCCTGGTCGATATCTACGTTGTTACCGTCTATCCGCAGGCTGGTGCGCTGCTCCTGATAGACATGGCCACGCGGATCCAGTGTCTTCGAACGCAAGGCTTCAGAGAGCGAGACGTCAAAACGTTTGTAACCAGGAGTATCCACGTTGGCGACATTGTTAGCCAGTAGCTGTTGACGCAGCGATGACAGCTGCAATGCCCGTTCCAGCAGAGGCAGTAGTCCAGAATCTTTCATCTTCGCCCTCCTTTTCAATCAGGCAGGTGCTTACGAGCCTGCAAAACTCTCTATAGGTATGGTCATTCGACATTTTTCTCGCTTTTCCTACTTTGTTCTCAGTTCTTACCTGCGCCATAATATGCCTGTACTGAACGAGGGTCACAATCCGGACACGCAAAAAGCCCTCATCTTCGGCGGCCTGGCAATCATAGGCGTCAGCCCTTAGACCCATGGCTTTGCGTCCCAGCCTTTCGACAGGTTTGCCGCTTGTCGGATAGGGAGTCTCGTAGATGCTCATTTGGTTGTGACGGGTCAACTATATCTAACACTGTTCTACATAATTCGCGCTCATCCTTCTCTTTAGCGCGGTTTTAACAAATTCCTCCTTAGAGTTTACAATTGCAGCACCCAAGAAGCAATACGCTGCCCCGCTTAATCTGGGCAACAAAACAGGCGGCCACTCAGGGCCGCCATGTTTGTTCTGGCAAGTCTACTTATTGTCCCGCTTGAAAATTTGACCAAGCAGCTTATCGTTCAGAATGCGGATGAACGTTCCCTTCATACCGAGTGAACGCGACTCGATTACGCCAGCGCTTTCCAGTTTGCGCAAAGCATTGACAATGACAGAGCGGGTGATGCCTGCCTGGTCAGCAACCTTGCTAGCTACCAGCAGACCCTCTTTTTCATCACCCAGCTCGCGCATAATGTGCTCTACGGCCTCGAGTTCCGAATAGGAGAGGGCATCGATAGCCATTTCTACCACAGCGCGTTCGCGAGCTTCGGCCTCTACTTCTTCAGACTTGGCCCGGAGAATTTCCATAGCCAAGATGGTTGCGCCAAATTCGGAGAGAGCGAGCTCGCCTTCGTCCAACCCCTCATCAAAGCGAGCCACTAGCAGCGTCCCCAGGCGCTGGCCGCGTCCGACAACCGGAACGATACTGGTTAGTTTATTACCGTACTCGCATGGTGAGTCGTCAAAAACACAAGTGGGCGACTCGTGACAGTTGGGTAGGGTTTCTTCTTGCTTCAACAGCCTGCTGTTGTACTCACTGGGGAAGCGCCCGCTGCGTACGTAACGCGACAATACATCGCACTCATAATCGCCCATCAGTGCATAGCCTAGCAGCTTGCCGCGCGTGTTCAAAATATAGACATTCGCCTTCAGGACTTCTGCAAAGACTAGAGCAACATCCTTAAAGCGAACTGACTCTCCGGCAGTCTGCTGCAGGATGCGATTCAGGCGCCGCGTATTTTCCAAAATGTTGGCCATGAGTAACTGCTCCCTTCTCTCTATAGAATATAACGGCTGAGATCTTGATCTTGAATGATCCCCCGCAACCTGGCTTGTACATAGCCAGCATTGACAATTATACCACCATCCTCGGAAGGTTGCGGGTCAAAAGAGATTTCCTCCATCACTTTTTCCAAAACGGTGTGCAGACGTCGAGCGCCGATATCCTCAGTTGTAGTGTTTAATTCCTGAGCGATCTTGGCGATCTCAGCCACAGCGTCGTCGCTAAACGCCAACCGGATGCCTTCAGTCGACAATAGGGCTACATATTGGTTAAGCAAAGCGTTTTCTGGTTCTACCAGTATTCTTTCCAAATCATCCACTGACAAACTCGTCAACTCTACGCGGATTGGAAAACGGCCCTGCAACTCGGGTATCAGGTCAGATGGTTTACTGACATGGAAAGCGCCTGCAGCGATGAAGAGAATGTAGTCGGTGCGTACCGGCCCATATTTTGTCATTACTGTCGACCCTTCGATGATGGGCAGTATGTCCCGCTGTACACCCTCGCGTGAAACATCTGGGCCATGAGCGTCTTTGCCGGCGATTTTGTCTATTTCATCGATGAAGATAATACCCGACTGTTCTGTACGCTCAACTGCGATTTGAGAAATCTCATCGGCGTCGACCAGGTTGTCTACCTCTTCCTGCAGGATGAGTTTGCGAGCCTGTTTCACCGGTACCCGGCGGCTCTTTTTGCGCTTTGGCATTAAACTGCCAAACATGTCCTGCAAGCCCGCCCCCATGTCTCCCATGCCAGAATTCTGCAGCAGATCAAACATTGGCACAGACCGCTCTACGACTTCGATTTCAACCAGCAAATCTTCCATGTCGCCTGCGCGCAGCCTCCGACGCAAATCTTCCCGGCGGGCACGACGTGAGTCAGTATCTTCGTGTTCTTCTTCCCGCTCTTGCTGCCCCGACATTGAGCCAAGCAGCATCTCAAGGGGATTACGGGTGTTAGTTGGGCGCCTGCCAGGTAGCAGGGCATCGAGCAAGCGTTCCTCGACTCGAACCGCCGCTTTATCCTCCAGTTCAGCTGTCTTTTCAGCCTTTGCCAGATGGACAGCCGTTTCCACCAGGTCGCGCACCATGCTCTCTACGTCACGCCCTACGTAACCGACTTCGGTGTACTTGGTAGCTTCAATCTTCAGGAAAGGAGCATTCACCAGCTTGGCTAGACGCCTGGCAATCTCGGTTTTGCCCACGCCGGTTGGCCCAATCATCATGATGTTCTTCGGGCTGATTTCCGACTGAACCTCGACAGGAAGTTGACGTCGCCGCATACGGTTGCGCAGGGCTACGGCTACGGCCTTCTTGGCGGCCTGCTGGCCGACTATGTACTTATCCAGCTCTTTCACTATCTCACGTGGCAACAGGTCCAATTAGCGAACGCCTCCTCCCAACTCTTCTACGGCAATCTGATGGTTCGTGTAGACGCAGAGGTCGGCTGCCACATGCATAGCTTCCTCTGCGATTTGACGCGCATTCAGACTGGAATGTTTGGCCAACGCTCGCGCAGCTGCCAAGGCAAAGTTGCCGCCTGAGCCAATGGCAGCGATGCCATCGTCGGGCTCGATGATCTCACCTGAGCCGGATACAAGAAAAGTCTGCCTGGAGTCTGCAACGAGCAGCTGCGCTTCTAGTCGACGTAGTACCCGGTCGGTACGCCAATCCTTGGCTAACTCAACAACCGCCCTCTGCAGATTGCCTTTGTATTGTTCGAGCTTCCCTTCAAACTTATCGAAGAGCGCGAAGGCGTCAGCCACCGACCCGGCAAACCCGGCTACCACTCGCTCGTGGTAAAGCCGCCTCACTTTGCGGGCATTGGCCTTCATTACAGTGTTATTGCCCATAGTGACTTGACCGTCACCTGCTATCGCGACCTCGCCATTCTTCCTGACGGCAACTATGGTTGTAGCAGAAAACATAGCTTTCCTCCCTAAGCCCTAGGGTGGGCTTGTCGGTATACAGATTTTAGCTTCTCTTTAGTGACGTGCGTGTAAAGTTGGGTGGTTGAGACACTGACATGCCCAAGCAGCTCCTGGACGCTGCGCAGGTCAGCACCATGATCCAGCATATGGGTGGCAAAGGTGTGTCTAAGCGTATGCGGGCTGATGTCCTGCTGCAGCGCCACCTGGGCAACGTACTTGTCCATCATGCGCCTGACGCTGCGGTCGGTCAAACGGGTACCCTGCCGGTTCACAAAGAGCGCCCGCTCGCCAGAGAGACCATTTTGCATCAGCCTTGGCCTGGCCGCCTCAAGGTAATCAACTACTGCTGAGCAAGCCTTGCGACCAACCGGGACGATGCGCTCTTTCGCACCCTTACCAAAAACGCGTACATAGCCCGACCTGTAGTCCAGGTCATGCAGGTCGAGACCGACAAGTTCGCCTACGCGGATCCCTGTCGCATACAACAGCTCCAAGATGGCCCGATCCCGTTTCCCCAAGGCGCTTTCGCCAGGTGCACTAAGCAGCACAGTGCAATCATCCTCATACAGGAAGATGGGTAGGCGCCTGTTTCGCCTGGGAGTATCAACTTTATCCAAGGGGTTCAGTTCAACTATTCCTTCGCGTACGAGGAAACGAAAAAAAGACCGCAAAGCTGATAGCTTGCGTGCAATACTGGAACGGGCATAGCCCTGCTGTTGCAGGTGCGCCAGATAACGTCTGAGCGATGCTTTATTGACAGCAGCCAAATCAGGCTGCTCACCTGGCAGAAAGCCTACCAATTGACGCAGGTCTCGCTCATAGTTTTGGATCGTGTGAATTGAAGCATTCTTTTCAACCCGTTGGTACCGCAAGTAGATGTCTATGTAGTTATACAATTCAACCACTCCAACTCCGATACTAGCATAAGGGGGCTCTACCCGGCAACGACTAACGGGGGGAATTATCCAAAAAGTCTTGCAATTTTTGTAAGGCCCGTTCTGCATGAACGGCGGCGCGAGCCTTTTTGCCGCCTCTCACTTTCTGCTCCAAGGGTGGGAACAGGCCAAAGTTAGGCCCCATTGGCTGGAAGTTGACATTAGGTTGGCTGCTGATATAACGAAGCAGCGCACCGTGAGCCGTATCATGCGGGAAGACTAGCAGCGGTTGGTCCTTAACCATGCGCGCGGCGTTAATCCCTGCTACCAGACCGGACGCTGCTGAGGCAACATACCCTTCCACCCCGGTCATTTGGCCTGCAAAAAAGACTCCTTTGTCCTGACGCCATTGCAGGGTAGGCAGTAACAGCTCAGGTGAATTGATGAATGTGTTGCGATGCATCACACCATAGCGGGCAAACTCGGCTTGCTCAAGTCCTGGGATCATACGGAACACACGCTTCTGCTCCGGCCACTTCAGATTGGTCTGAAACCCAACCAGGTTAAACAGCGTGCCCTCCTGGTTCTCTCGCCGCAGCTGCACGACTGCATGAGGAATACGACCGGTGGCTGGATTCAGCAGCCCTACCGGCTTCAGCGGACCAAAGAGCAATGTTTCCCTGCCTCTTGAGGCGATTTGCTCCACCGGCATGCAGCCTTCAAAGTAAGTGGCCTGCTCAAAATCTTTCAGAGGATGCCTCTCAGCCTCTATCAGGGCCTGATAAAAAGCGTCATATTCGTCCACTTCCATCGGACAGTTGACATAGACAGCTTCACCCTTGTCATAGCGGGATGCCCAGTAAACCTTGTCCCAGTTGATCGACTCTGCTGTTACGATGGGAGCCGCAGCGTCAAAAAAGTGTAGCGCGGTTGAGCCAAGAATTTGCTCTAGCTGAGCTGCCAAGGCATCAGAGGTAAGCGGGCCGGAAGCAACCACTACCGGGCGGTCTTCTGGTAAACTGGTCACCTCAGTTGAGATGACCTCGACCAGAGGATGCGCTGTTAGCTTGTCAGTGATATAGCGGCCGAAGCCCTCCCGATCTACGCCGAGCGCCCCTCCAGCAGCCACTTCGTTGGCCAAAGCTGCTTCCATGATCAACGAACCCATGCGCTGCATCTCTTCCTTCAACAAGCCGGTGGCGTTCTCGATGCTTTTTGCTTTTAGCGAGTTACTGCAGACAAGCTCGGCGAATAAGCCGGTATGATGCGCTGGAGTCATCTTTTCTGGCCGCATTTCGTAAAGGGAAACAGGTACTCCTGCTGAGGCAGCCTGCCACGCAGCTTCACTACCCGCCAGGCCTGCCCCGATGATGGTCACTCGTTGTTTTGTCACTTGTCCTCTACCTCTTTTTCATAGCGGCACCCATCCTGGGAGCAGACATGCACTACCTTTCCGGAGCGACGCTTTTCTACCAAAAGGCTGCCGCAAGTCGGGCATTGCTCGTTGACCGGTTTGTTCCAGAGTACAAAGTCACACTCAGGATACTTGTTGCAGCCATAGAACACGCGACCCTTTTTGCTGCGCCTCTCGACGATATCCCCACCGCACTTAGGGCACTTGACACCGGTCTCTTTGATGAGCGGCTTTGTGTTGCGGCACTCAGGGAAGCCTGGACAAGCCAGGAACTTACCATAGCGTCCCGTCTTCATCACCATGTTGCGCCCACAGAGCTCACACACGACGTCGGTTACTTCCGGTTCAATCTCAACCGCCTGCATTTCTGACTCAGCATGCTTCAGGTCATGCTCGAACGGCTGATAGAACCTCTCCAGCAGCTTGACCCAATCGACACTGCCTTCTTCCACATCATCCAGCTCTGTTTCCAGCCCGGCAGTAAACGCCACATCAATGATACGCGGGAAAAACTCCTTGAGTAAATCGACTACTATCTGGCCAAGTTCGGTTGGGAAGAAGCGCTTCTGTTCCTTAACGACATAGCCGCGGGTAAGGATGGTATCTACGATTGCGGCATAGGTGCTCGGCCGCCCTATTCCCTTTTCCTCAAGCGTTTTAACCAACATTGCTTCTGTAAAGCGGGCTGGCGGTTCGGTAAAGTGCTGTTTATCTGTCAAACGCGACAGCTTAAGCTCTTGACCTGACTTGAGCTCGGGAAGCAGCTTGTCGTCTTCCTTGTCGTCATCCTTTGTGTCTTGGTAGACGAGCAGGAACCCGGGGAATTTGATGCGCGAGCCTTGGGCCCGAAACAGGTATCCCGCAGACTCAATGTCGACTGAGACTATATCATAGACTGCCGCTGACATTTGGCTGGCAATGAACCGCTCCCAGATTAGCTTGTAAAGGCGGAACTCATCCCTGCTCAGATATTCCTTAAGCATGTCTGGCGTCCGGTCAGGATAAGACGGTCTGACAGCCTCGTGCGCGTCTTGAGCTCCCCGCTTGCCGGCATATTGCCTGGTTTCCGAATAAGCTGCGCCATACTTGGTTGTAATGTAACTCTTTGCGTCCTCCTGCGCTTGAGGTGACAGTCTGGAAGAGTCGGTACGCATATAGGTAATCAGACCGACAGAACCCTCTTTGCCAAGGGTGATGCCCTCATACAATGCTTGAGCTACCCGCATGGTGCGTTTAGCAGTGAAACCAAGTCTACGCGATGCCTCCTGCTGCAAAGTGCTGGTAGTGAAGGGTGCTCCAGGATTACGTCTGCGTTCGCTTGGCCTAACTTCGGTAACGACAAAGGGGGCCTTGCGTACGGCCTGCAATACATCCTGTGTTTGTTCACGGTTCCCAAGCTCCAATTTCTCGCCTTTACGGCCGTAGAATTTGGCATCCAACTTCTCTTTC
>JAWLDB010000133.1:0-7938 GCA_041686915.1 Bacillota bacterium | reverse complement strand
TTGTTCATGGCTCTGGAGTTCCCTCCTGGAGAAGATTTTAGTGCTTCTCCCTGAGTATACTTCAAAAGCCAGTTACGAAGTTGACGTCTGTCTCTAATCCCGTATCTAAGGCATATATCGTCTTGAGATCCTTCTCCCGCCAAGTACGACTCTACAGCCTGAGTCTTGAGTTCCACAGGGTAACTTACATTTTTGGGCTGCTTGGCCAAAGCTTCATCCCCGTATGCATCCAGCCTGAGACGCCAGTGGCGTATTGTCCTCTCATCTACGCCAAACCTAAGAGATGCGTCGTTAACTCCATGACCTTCTTCAACCCATGCAAGTATCCGCAGCTTCTCCTCTAACGTGAACCTACGTTTGGACAAAAATACTCCCCCCTCAGTAACTGGTGATTTGTTTTCTCACCTGTCAACTTTGGGGGGAGCATATCAATATGCAGGCCAGGGTGCTTTTCTTCTACCCTATTTGCTGGTTAGGCGCAGGAACTCATCCAGGTCACCGATAGTATTATCGATGGCAGTCTGCCAAAACTCTGGTTTGGTAAGATCGACGCCAAGGTGGCGTTCTGCCAGGTCTTCCACCCGTAAACGGCCAGTATCCTGCAACAAGGCGACATACTTTTGGCGGAAGGCATCGCCCTCAGCCAATGCCTTGGCATACACTCCAGCGCTAAACAGGAAGCCAAAGGTATACGGGAAGTTGTAGAAAGGCACACCCGTATTGTAGAAATGCAGCTTGGATGCCCAGAAATGGGGATGGTACTCGTCCAAAGCATTGGCAAAGGCGTCTTTCTGAGCCTGGGTCATTAGCTCGTTCAGGCGGCCAACACTAACCATGCCCTGCTTGCGCTCCTCATAGAAACGGGTCTCAAACAGGAAGCGCGATTGGATGTTCATCAGCAAGGCAACAGCGCGCTGCAGCTTGTCTTCAATCAGGGAGAGCCGCTCTTCTTCATTGGCTGCATGCTTAACGGCTGCGTCAAAGGTGATCATCTCAGCGAAGGTTGATGCCGTTTCCGCCACGTTCATCGCGTACTGCTGGGTAAGTGGCGGCAGCTCATTCATGATGTGCTGATGGAAGCCGTGTCCCAGCTCATGTGCAAGCGTTGCCAGGTTACCCATGGTACCTGAGAAAGTAACGAAGATGCGGGATTGTTTCTTCTCAGGGAAGCTGGTGCAGAAGCCGCCGGCGCGTTTGCCAGGACGGTCTTCAGACTCAATCCAACGATCTTTAAAGGCTTGGGTAGCGAACTCAGCCATAGCCGGGTCAAAACGGTTAAACTGTTCGACGATGAACTCTGCAGCTTGCTCGTAGGTCAAGCGAGTAGCAGACTTACCGATAGGTGCGGTCACGTCATGCCAACTCAAGTTATCAACGCCAAGCAACTCCTGCTTGCGTTTCAAATATGAGACGAGCCTATCTTTGCGGCTATCAACGGCAGTCCACATGGCATTGAGCGTTTTTGCTGTCATACGGTTCATCTCTAGCGGCTCTTGCAGGACTGAGTCCCAACCACGTTGCCGATAAAGATTGATACGATAGCCTGCCAAGTGGTTGAGGGCTAAAGCACAAAGCTCTGCATTCTCGGCCCATGCTTCTTCCCAACGGGCGTAAATGTGCTCGCGCACCTGTCGATCAGGGTTGGACATGCGGTTGGCTGCCTGGCCAGGTGAAAGGTGCTCCGTCTTACCGTTTAGTTCCACCGGAATTGTCATTTTGCCGGAGACTAGGTTATACAGATCATTCCAACCATGGTATCCGTCGACAGACAGGCTATTGACCAGCTTTTCCTGATCGGGGGCAAGCATCAACTTTGCTCTGTGTCGACGCTCGTTCAAGTTGTAGGCCAGTGGCTGCAAACGTTCGGAAGCTAGCAATGCCCCCCACTTTGCATCCGGTACACTTAGAATCTTCTCGTCCAGGGTTGTCAAGACAGAAGCAAAACCCGCCCTGATCTGACTGACCTGAGCTCCCAGAATTTTGGCTTTTTGGTCCTTCACATTCTGAGAGTTCAAGCAGGAAACGAACGCACCGGCATGCCGCATGCGGCTGGTTACGCCCTGCACCTGGTCCAACAAATCCTGCCACTGGTCCAGTCCTTCTATGTTCTCGTTGACGCCTGCAGTCAGATTGCGCACATCCTGTTCCAGCTCGCGTAGGAAGGCAGCGAACTCGCTTGATTCGCTCCCACCCGAGAAAAAGGCATCCAGGTCCCATGTCTGTTTGAGATTGCTAAACACCAACCATCCCTCCTTGTTCATGAATTGATAGTTCTACACACGGGCGTAGTTTCTCCTGCCGCAAAAAACAAAACCCGCCTCTTCCAAGGCGGGTACCATCCGGCTATTTTAGCATGTTCAGCAGAACGACAATACCGAGGACCAAGGTTACTGCATCCAAACCCGAAGGTTTGAAGATAACCCGTATCATCTCAATCAAGACTATCAAAGATATGGACCACAGGGCGGCCCAGTCCAAGATGTCGAACCAGTGTTTTCGTACTTTGAAGCGCTTCATTACCCTCACCTTCCTCCCGCCTGAGCCTAACCTCATTGTATCTATATGCAGGGAAGGTGTAGTCTGGAACCAGTTAGCAGATGTTGGTATAGTGTTTTATCTGGCGAGTGGTTAGACTCTGCCGGTCCAGCAGCACAGTGACTGCGTCAATGCGTGGCTTGCCCCGCACCTCTGGATTGGCTGCAAGGTAGACGGAAACCAGTGTGCGGAGAGTTTTCAGCTTGCGCCAGGTCAACGACTCCTCCGGGGTACCGTAGGACGTGCCTGTACGTGTTCTGACCTCTACAAATACCAACTGGTCACCTTGTCGACAAATCAAATCCAGTTCACCATAGCGGGTATGGTAGTTTCGCGCCATCAGATGGTACCCTTGCTTGAGCAGATAGGCAGCGGCGATATCTTCCCCTATCCGTCCTACTTCCCGATTATTGCTCTTCCTGATAGGCATAAAACTTGCGCAGAAAGGTTTGGCGGTGAATTGGGCACGCTCCATACTGCTCGAGAGCGGTATAGTGCTCGCGACAAGAATAGCCTTTATGCCCCGCAAACCCATAAGCAGGATAGAGGTCATGCAGCTGGGTCATCATTCTATCCCTGGTGACTTTGGCGATGATAGAAGCTGCAGCTATCGAGAAACTGGAAGCATCGCCCCCGATAACTGCTTCACCCGTGAGCTTTGGGTCAGGCAGTAGATTGCCATCGACTAACACGTAGTCGGGAGCAGAGGGTAGGGCTCGCAATGCGCGCCGCATTGCCTCCTTGGTTGCCTGCAGAATGTTGTGCCGATCGATATACTCATGGTCACAGATGCCTATGCCGACCGCCGTAGCTGCCTGCATAATCTGATCATGCAACTGTTCCCGCTGCTCCGCGCGCAGCTGTTTGGAGTCGTTGACACCGGCGATATGTACTTGCTCTTTGAAAATAACTGCTGCTGCTACCACAGGGCCTGCCAAGGGGCCCCTGCCAGCTTCATCTATCCCAGCTATGCTCCGGTAGCCGGTAGCCCACAGCTGCCGTTCCAATTGCCAAAGCTCAGCCACCCGGCGTCGTTCTGCCTGCTCTGCCGCAGATTTTCGGTCAATGCGTTCTACCAGGCGCCTTACACCGGAGCGGATGTCCTTGCGCAAAGCAGCTAGATCGTGGGGAGTTACGACTCCATCACTACCCTCAAGCCACTCAACGATTTCTGAGATGGTCATTTCGTTAAATTTCATTGGTCACTCCGTCCTCATGGGGAGTTCTATCCAAGCTAATAACCCCCATTTTTCCGGTTCTGAACTCACCCAGTACAATCTCTGCCGCGCGGGTCAGATCTACCTTGCCACCTGAAACCAGACAACCGCGTTTACGTCCAACAGCTTCAAGCAGTTCGTGACCAGGCAAGTCTCTATCCTGCAACTTGTAGCGGTCCAACAATTCTGAATGGTGAATAGACAAAAAGCTGAGCAGCCACGCGGCCAGTTCCAAGTCATCAAAGCCGCCACGACCGATTGCTCCTGTTATGGCCAATTTGTGCGCTACTTCCGGGTCTTCCAGCTTTGGCCAGAGCAAGCCTGGGGTATCAAGCAACTCTACACCTTCCGCCAGCTTGATCCATTGCTTAGCCTTGGTAACTCCGGGCATGGCTCCCGTCTTGGCAGCAGCCCTGCCGGCCAAAGCGTTAATCAACGATGACTTGCCTACGTTAGGAATGCCGGCCACCATCGTCCGGACGGCGCGCAGCGGGTTGCCTGTAGCTTTATCTCGCGGCAGTTTTGCCTCAGCCAATTTGCGGACTATCGGCAATAACTGCCTGATCACTCCTGAACCAGGTAACACGACCGCCTCCGCTTGCAACCCCTGGCTAGAGAAATGCTTCATCCACTCTTTGGTCAGTTGCTTATTGGAGAGGTCTGCTTTGGTCATGACAATCAGACGAGGCTTTTCGCCAATAATCTCCGCGAGCAAAGGGTTGGCGCTACTCAGAGGAATGCGCGCGTCTCTTAGCTCTATGACTACGTCTACCAGCTTGATATGCTCCAAAAGCAGCCGTTTAGCCTTGGCCATGTGTCCAGGGAACCACTGAATGGACATCGTTTGGCCACCTCCCCACATGTTTGTTCTGCATAGTATACCCTGATCAGTGCGTTGTTCTCGCTAATGTCCTATCATGCGCAGGGCCTTAAATGGCCAGAAGACAAGGCTTGCCTTACCTCGAATTGCAGAGTACGGAACAAGCCCCACCGAGTCATCGCGGCTATCCATGCTAAAATTGCGGTTATCGCCCAGCACAAAGACAGTGCCTGGTTCCACCACCACCGGACCATACCGACCCAGGGTAGACGCGCCAAGGTAGGGTTCTTCCAAGGCCACACCGTTGATTAGCACGCGGTTGTTCTTTATCTCCACCTGATCCCCAGGCAGGGCTATCACACGCTTAACAAAATCACGCCATGGCTCTCTGGCATAGGAAAAAACGACCACATCCCCCGGCTCGGGGGTACCTAGCCGATAGACTAACTTGTTGACGATAACCCGCTCCTGGTCATGCAGCGTGGGCAGCATGGAGTTGCCGTCCACTATATAGATGTCCACAACAAATGTCCTGATTAGGACGGCCAACAAGATAGCAAAAAGCAGGGCCTTTCCCCACTCCAGCAGCTCTTTCTCCCACCTCTGCATCGCTGTTTCCCCTCCACCCGACGTTGCTAATCTCTCTCAACTGTGCAAAAAGGGACCTTGCGGTCCCTTGCCTTGATTACCGGCGGCGAATGTCTTCGATACGAGCTGCTTTACCGGTAAGATTGCGGAGGTAGTAAAGTTTCGCGCGGCGAACGCGACCGCGACGCATCACCTCAATTTTGTCCAAACGAGGCGAGTGTAGCGGGAAAATGCGCTCAACACCTACACCGTAAGATACGCGGCGTACGGTGAAAGTCTCGCGGATACTGCCACCACTGCGGGCGATAACGACGCCTTCAAAAACCTGAATGCGCTCGCGGCCACCCTCAACAACTTTAACATGAACGCGAACGGTATCGCCAGCCTTAAACTGAGGGATATCGTTGCGAAGTTGGGCTCTTTCCAAACTCTCAATAATGTTCACAGGTCTGACCTCCTTCCTGCCAAGCAATTATAACACATAGAAAATCAGGTAGACAACTTGCGCAGTTTATCAAGAAACTGTTTGTCTGCCTTGAATAGCTCAACCTTGTCCAGCAGCTCCGGACGCCGCTCCAGGGTTCTTTGCAGCGACTGTTCACGGCGCCATTGTTTGATCCGGCCGTGGTCACCAGAAAGCAATATTTCCGGAACAGCTCTGCCCATAAACTCGGGAGGACGTGTGTACTGAGGATACTCCAACAACCCATCGCTAAAGGAATCTCCCGCAGCAGACTCCGCTGAACCAAGTACACCTGGTATTAACCGTATTACGCTGTCCACCAATACAGCGGCAGCCAGCTCGCCGCCGGTTAATACATAATCCCCAATGGATATTTCCTCGTCAACAAGCTCTTCCCGTGCACGTTCATCAATGCCCTCGTAATGGCCGCACAGTACAATCAGATGCTCTTCAGTAGCCAGCTGCTGTACCAATTGCTGGTTCAGCACTTTGCCCTGAGGGGTCATGTAAATGACTTTGCTGTTGCCGGGGCGCCGCTCTTTGGCAGCAGCGATTGCGCCAGCGATCGGCTCAGGCTTCATCACCATGCCGGCTCCTCCACCGTAAGGGTAGTCATCAACGACGCGGTGCTTGTCAAAGGCAAAATCCCTGATATTGATAGTATCAACCACTATTAGCTCACGCTCAATAGCCCTCTTAAGGATGCTTTCAGAGACGATACCCGAGAAAAAGTTGGGGAACAGGGTAAGAATGTCAACCCTCATCAGATTCATCCTCGCCAAACAACCCTGGCATCGGCTTCACCAGCACTTTGCGCTCTTCGCGGTCAATACTCTGCACGACCTGTCTAATGGCAGGTATTAACAGCTCGTTGCCGCCTGGTTGTTTTACAACGTAGACATCGTTAGCGCCTGGCTGCAGCACTTCCACAATCTCGCCGAGCGGCTCACCTGCTTCAGTGAAAACTTGCATGCCTACCAGTTCAAACAGGTAAAAAAAACCATCCGGTAGCGGCAGCAGTTCACGCTCTGAAATTTGCAGTTCTCCGCCCGCCAAAGCTTGCGCCTGCTCTTTGGTGCCAATACCTGAGAGCCGGAGCTTCCAGAAGGTTTGGTGTTCTCCAGCACTCTTGACCTGATAGGTCTCGCGAATGCCGTCTTTCAGCACAAACACCATCAATCCTGGCAGCGTGCCCAGCCTGTCAGGATGATCACTCTGAGGGGTCACCTTTAATTCACCGTGGACTCCAAAAGTCCCACCAATGCTGCCAATGGTAATGAACATGGACATTACCCTTTCCTGTCAGTATTGAGGTACTACTTTTTGCCGGGTTCCCTAATCTCAATTACTACATCGTCTTTCAGAACTATCTCTGAGCCCTGAATATCCTTCCAGTTCTGTCCGACCTCAACTTCCCAAACGCCTTCCACTGTACTGTGGATGACTTCCTGGGCCAGTTCCAGAGCTTGGACTGCCTGCATCTTCTGCAGCAGTTCCTTTTTAGCGTCCGCCCGCTTCTGGCGTTCGCCGTCGAGCTGCTGTTTGAACACTGCAACTCTTTGCGGGTTTTGCTTCTCAAGGTCTGTCAGCAGTTTCTTCCCCTGAAACTCCAGCTGCTGGATGTCTTGCTCGAGCTTTTGCAACGCTGTCTGCAAGTCGTTCAGCAAGCTGTCCTTAAGCAGGTCGGTCACTATGCTCTTCACCGTAATCGGACGGCGTATGGTCAATGCCATTGCTCTTCCCTCCGCCGGGTTAGGAGACGATGTCAACTATGACGCGTCTTTGATCCTGGCTGGAGGCAGCTTTGACCAGAGACCTGATTGCCTTGGCAATCCTGCCCTGCTTGCCAATAACTTTACCCACGTCCTCCGGCGCGACTTTCAGTTTCAGAATCAGATCACGCTCTTCTTCGACTTCCTCAACCTCGACTTGATCCGGATTATCTACAAGTGACTTGGCGATATAGAGGACCAGTTCGCGCATGTGAACACCTCCAACCAGTTCTTTTCGCAGTGACATTCATCTGGATAAGACTACTCACGGTTGATTACTCCAGCCTGCATGAACAAGCGGCGCACTGTATCAGACATCTGCACACCCTTTTTCACCCAATCAGCTGCCTTCTCCTGGTTAATCTCCAGGGTAGTAGGATTGGTAGTGGGGTTGTAGTAACCGATCTCCTCTACAAAGCGACCATCACGAGGAAAACGGGAGTCCGCGACGACGATTCTGTAGAAAGGTGCCTTCTTAGCGCCCATCCTTCTCAGACGAATCTTTGTTGCCATCATCTGTCACCTCCTTTCAAGAGCTTTGAC
>JAWLDB010000132.1:0-7945 GCA_041686915.1 Bacillota bacterium | reverse complement strand
AACGGGTTTTCGGTTATCACATGCGTCTTTCAACACATGCTCTAACTCATAAACCAAATTTGCATCTGGTCCATCATTGTTCAGTTTTCAAGGATCAAAACTCTTCGCGCTGTCACCACCTCGGCGGCGACGGCTTTATTAGCTTACCACCTCTACCACCCACTTGTCAACAGAGCATTTTATGCCAATCGATTACTTTGTAGAACCAATTAGTCAACACCTGTCTGTTCAAGCCAACAGTAGACGGCAAGAGCTAGTCTACAACGAATAGCATGCTGCTGTCAAGCAGTCAACGCACCTTAGTTTAGTTTTGAGCGCTCTTTGGCCACATTCTCTCACCAAGAATCAAGAACTGGCCTGCGTTGAGGCCAGTTTCTATATGATACCTAGAACACGAGAAACTGCAGAACAGCTACCATCACCAAGCCAGGAAATCCTAGAACTGCTGAAGCCACAATAGTCACCGGATTGAGCGGTACAGTAAAGCCCGTATATGGAGCAGCTACATTGATGAGCATTATGGCAGCAGCAGCCGTGCCCAGTTTCAACACGTATCGGCCTGCTCCCCGAAAAGGTGAGATCAATAACCTGGCTAAAAGAAATACGAGAATGAGGGCAAATGCAAAGGCTATTATGACGTTAACGGTTATTGCTGAACCGAAGAGCGATATGGACGGCATGAGTACACCTCCTAGACAAGTCTCTAGTTCAATGTACGTGAGTATGTCCAAAAAAATGTCCATATGACCACAACAAATACTAAGACTTGAGAGTACGATGACTGAGACACTATGCCCAAGCATACCATTTGAATCAAAAAGAGCCTGATGAACAGGCTCTAGTTGCGCACTACCCTGCTGATTGAATGGGTAAGCAGGCAGGCTCTTTTTCGCTAGGCGCGTTTTCAGGCTGGAGTGCCTTCAAGCCATGTGACTTAGCTTGTCGCAGGAGATACATGTACTTTTTCTGAGCAGCATCAGTGAGCATGATAGCATGATCGATCAGGTCCGGATCACTAACGCTATTGAAGTACTTCTGACTCGCCAACCATTCTTGTTTGGCCCGATTGACTATCTCAAGCATGTCAGGCTCATTGGTTTCAGGCTTACCATCCCAGTCAGGCAGAATAGCCTCAATTACTTGTGTGAATCTAACCAACAGTTCCTTCCCAACAAACATCATCACTCAAATACCCCCAAAACAGTCTTGCTATTTTGGGAGTATAGCCAAATACATGTAGTCTATACATTAGAGCTCGCGCCTACCCTCAAGCGCCCTACTAAGGGTGACTTCATCCACGTACTCTAAGTCGCCACCAACCGGCAGGCCATGAGCAATTCTCGTAACCCTCAGCCCCAGAGGCTTTAGCAGGCGAGCTATATACAGTGCCGTCGCTTCGCCTTCAACATTCGGGTTAGTGGCCAGGATAACTTCCTCAAGCCTGTCATTTTGCTGCACCCGGCCCAGCAGTTCCCGGATGCGCAATTGCTCAGGGCCTATGCCATCCATCGGGGAAATAGCACCGTGCAGCACATGGTAGTAACCCCTGAATTCATGCGTCTTTTCTAGGGCTGATACGTCACGCGGGTCCTGGACAATGCATATCTGACTAGAATCACGCAGACCATCTGAGCAAATGTTGCACGTCTCTTTGTCGGTAATGTTAAAGCACCGGACGCAGTACCGTGTTTTATCTTTGGCATAGACTAAAGCCTTGGCCAGTTCAACAATCTCTTCCCGTGGCTGATGCAGCAGATGAAAGGCCAATCTTTGTGCACTCTTGGGGCCAATCCCGGGAAGCTTCATCAGCTCTCCAACCAGCTTGTTAATGGAGTCTGGGAAGTAGTTCATCGCTAGAAGGGCATCTTAAATCCGCCGGTAACCTTGCCCATTTCGGAAGCGGCTAATTCGTCTGCTTTACGCAATGCTTCATTGACTGCGGTAAGCACAAGGTCCTGCAACATTTCAATATCGTCAGGATCAACCGCCGCGGGGTCGATTACCACCTGCTTAATCTCTTTGTGACCACTGGCTACAACTTTCACCACACCGCCCCCTACGGAGGCATCAACTGTCTTGTTGCCTAGTTCTTCCTGGATTTTGGCCATATCAGCCTGCATCTTCTGCGCCTGTTTCATTAGGTTCTTCATGTTGTTCATTATTTTGGACCTCCTATCATATCCGGGTCGATTTCCTCGCCCTCAAACAAACTAAGGGCTATTTCAATGGGATTAGCCACCGAAGGTTCCTCTACCTTATTCACCGACTCGTCTACTAGCTCCTCCTCCTTGAGTTCACAGCGCAACTTCAGCTCCTGGCGAAACAGCTCGCAGATACATGCCGTCAGGACCTGGAGATTATCCTGCTTCTCAATAAAGTTCTTGGAAAACCGCCTGTCAAACTGCAAGGTTACGACCTGCTTATCATAGCCTGTTACCTTAGCGTTTGATAATTTGACTGCAATTGCCGGCTCTTCTGCCATTAATGCCCCCATTACGTCTGGCCATTGCTTTTGAATGGAGCGCAAAGTTAGCTGGCCTCGATTGCTAATCTCCGTGATTTCAGGCGCTGCGGCTTCGGGTGGTAACGGTTCACCGATATTAGTCTTGGCAGGCCTTGAGGGCACTTGCGAGACAAGGTTAGAGATAGCATCCTTGCTGCTTAGTGTCTCCTGTTGTACCACCACCGATGGGGTGAGGTACCGAAATAGAGCTAGCTCTAACAGAATTTTGGGCTCCGACGCATAGCGTAGTTCCCTCTCTACCTTGAACAGTTCATCCAGCAAACGCAACACTTCCGCTGATGAAAAGTGATTGCATAGCGGTTCCAGCAGGTCATTCCTTATGGTGGAGTTAGCCTTTGCCAACAGCAGATCCCTGCAAAACTGGATGAGACCGCTAACCAACTGGGGGACTTCCTTCCCGGAGTCTATGAGGTGGCTAATCAAGAGCAGCGCTTGGCGGATATCCCCTATGCCCAACGACCCCAATAGCTTTGCATATTCAGTCCCTGGGACCAATCCCACCACTTCCTCAACATCGGGGGCAGTGATCCTGTTGTCACCAGCGTAGCTATAAACTTGATCAAGCATAGCTAACGCATCCCGCATCCCACCATTAGCGGCTTCAGCCAAGAGTCTTAACGCTGCAGCCTCGGCTGAAATACCCGCCCCAGTGGCCACTTGAGCTAACCGTTCCTTGATAACTGCAGGACTCAAGCGCCGAAAATCAAACCTTTGGCAACGAGAAAGAATGGTAGGGGGAACCTTATGCACCTCAGTGGTGGCAAAAATAAAAACAACGTGTGCTGGCGGTTCCTCCAATGTCTTCAGTAGAGCATTGAAGGCTTCCGTCGTTAACATATGGACCTCGTCAATGATGTATACTTTGTAGCGCCCCTCGGCGGGTGCATACTTCACACGTTCACGCAGGTCACGAATCTCATCTATCCCGCGATTAGATGCACCGTCAATTTCCAGAACATCCAAGAAGCCACCTGATTTAACTGCCCGGCATGCCTGACAAGTCATGCACGGTTCAGCGGTCGGCCCTAACTGGCAATTGAGCGCCTTCGCAAGCAACTTAGCAAGAGTTGTCTTGCCGGTTCCACGTGGACCACAAAATAAAAAGGCGTGGTTAATCCGCCCTTGCTTCAGCATGTTCTGCAGCGTCCGCACGATATGAGGTTGACCCACAACGTCAGCAAACGTTTGTGGCCGCCATTCGCGATATAATGCTTGATAGTTCATGTATTACACCTCGCTAAGTAGATTGTACACCAGGGTTTGGATTTCCTCCACTTGCTCATGAAAAGAGCCGGGATAGTTCCCGGCTCTTTGGCACGCATGGCAATAATTGAGCATGTAAAAAGCCATAGCGTAATTGCTATGGCTTAAAAATCTGCCGTGCCCTACCTTCGACAGCACGCTTCCAAGTGTAACTCGGACAGTTAGCTCGAACCAGGCTTCCCGACGGCACACAAAATGGACCACTTACCGCTGCTTCCTTCCGGACCTGACGGGGTTCATAGCTTTTTGTTGCGTTGGACCCGATTGTCAACACCACTTACCCGAGGCAAGCCTCACAAGCGAGTGCCTCAAAATAGGCGTTCGATCCTGCTACAGCGGATTGCAGGTACAGGGCACCGCTACCTCCCCATCTAGCACGGCAAGACGTTTGACATTAGTGAAGTCCTTAAGTCGGACTCATAAGTTAGCCACGACTGTGTTACCTATTATGCAGCCAAATGAAGCTAATGTCAAGGTAGTTGTAGTAAATGGAAGCCCATACAGTAATATCTATTCACTTAGGCTCATATTTACACATTTTAGTTGCAGGAAACTCAACAAAGCCGCAGAATTTGATACCTGAAGAACAAGGTGAGGAGGGACTATCTTTGGATAAAGCCACATTGAAGGCAAGAGTTTGTGAGGCTATTGACCGCAGAGCACAGGAGATCATTGAGCTTGGGGATTTTATGTTCAATAATCCAGAACTCGGGTACAAGGAGATGCAGGCATCCGCGTTGGTGGAAGAAAAGTTCAAGGCTTTAGGTTTGGACTACAAGAAAAATCTAGGGCTAACGGGGCTGAAAGCAAGGATTGCTGGCAAAGACCAGAAGCTTACTGTTGCTGTGCTTGGTGAACTTGATGCTGTTGTCTGTCACGACCATCCGAATGCTGACCCTGTGACAGGTGCAGCCCATTGTTGTGGACACAACGCCCAGACAGCAATGATGGTCGGAGTAGCGATGGGTCTGGTTGACTCTGGTGTTATGAACGAGCTGGACGGCGATGTAGTGGTGATGGCTGTACCTGCTGAAGAATATGTGGAACTCGATTTCCGCCAGAGACTGCGCAGCGATGGAAAGATTAAGTTCCTAGGAGGCAAACAAGAACTCCTTCATCTCGGAGAATTTGACGACGTTGACATGACCATTATGTGTCATTCCGAATCGAACACACCTGGACGCATCATTAAAGTGCCTGGACCGGGAACCGGTTCCAATGGCTTCGTTGGCAAGACTGTCAAGTACATTGGTAAAGAAGCTCATGCAGGTGGGGCACCTCATGCCGGAGTAAATGCGCTTAACGCGGCCATGCTCGGAATGATGGGCATCCACGCTAATAGAGAAACGTTTAAGGATGCGGATAACATTCGGGTTCACCCGATCATCACCAAGGGAGGCGATCTGGTAAACATCGTCCCGGCTGATGTTCGGATTGAGACATACGTGAGGGGACGCAGTATTGACGCGATCATGGACGCCAGCAAGAAAGTCAACCGTTCATTAGAAGCTGGGGCCATGGCTGTGGGAGCGGAGGTAGAGATCAACGAGATTCCTGGATACCTGCCGCTCTTGAACGACGCAAACTTGGCAGCGGTTTTTGAGGCCAATGCTGTACAGCTGTTAGGAGAAGATGGCGTTCAACCAGCTAGCTTTATGTCAGGTTCAACAGATATGGGCGACATCACCCACTTGATGCCAGGAATTCATCCCACGGTTGGTGGCGTTGCAGGCAATGCACATGCTCGCGACTATCTGATGGTGGATTCAGAGATGGCGTACGTGGTTCCTGCTAAGGTAATGGCTATGACAGTCATTGACCTACTGTTTGACGGGGCGAAGGCCGGCTCTGAAATCAAGAACGCATTTACCCCCGCGATGAGTAAAGAGCAATATTTCGCAATGTGGGAAGAGCTGCTCGGAAAATAAGCCTATTTAGGCAAGGAGGACCGGAAAAAGTGAAACAAAAAGACTGGAAGATTCATCTTTTGGCCCTCGTCATGGTGGTTGTCGCTGAACGAATTGGTATCAAAAGGTTTCAGCTAGGCCCGGGCGTAGTACTGCTACTGCCGATGCTCTATGCACTTGTAATTGGTATGTTCCTGCCTTTGCTGCGACTGGTCAATCGGGCAGATATGGAGATGGCTTCTCCATATATCGGTCTGTCTGTTATGTTCTTGACCGCTAAGATGGGTACAACCATCGGACCAAACCTTGGTAAAGTCTTGTCTGCTGGCCCTGCTCTAATCCTGCAGGAGCTTGGCAATTTAGGAACCATCTTCCTGGCATTGCCCGTGGCAGTGCTCGTGTTCAAGATGGGGCGCGAAGCAATTGGTGCTGGTTTCTCGATCTCCAGGGAGGGTTCTCTGGCGATTGTAGCTGACCTTTACGGGCTGGATGGCCCGGAAGGACAAGGCGTAATGGGTGCTTATATTACCGGTACTCTATTCGGCGCGGTGTTTAACGGGCTTATGGTTGGTCTAATCATCAGCCTTGGCTTCTTCCATCCCTATGCACTCGCCATGGCCGCTGGAACGGGTAGCGCGTCCATGATGACTGCTGCTTTGGGGCCTGTAATAACCGCTTATCCAGCAATGGAAGCTGAGCTCAGTGCCTTTGCAGCCACAAGTCAATTGCTGACCAGTGTTGACGGGTTGTACATGAGTCTGTTTGTCGGCATTCCTGTGACTGAGTGGCTCTATCGCAAGCTGAAAGGTCAAAAGTCCGTTAAAGCATCCAAGGAGGTTGCCAGCTAATGAAGTTCAGTGATGCGTTTCGCATTTTCGTAATAACCGCTGTGATTGCTGTGGTTGGCAATTTCGTCGGCTTTAAGGTCAATCCGATTGATGCCATCCCCGGAATGTTGATCCTCTTGGTACTGGTCTCAATTGGCTATGTTCTGGCCAAAGTGTCACCAATCAAATTGCCTAGCATTGCATATATATCTGCGCTAGCAATTATTGCTTCCATCCCTGGTGTTCCTGGGGCGGAATATGTCAACAAGTATGTCGGACAGGTGCAGTTCCTGGCGCTATGTACCCCAATCCTTGCCTACGCGGGTATTTCAATTGGCAAGGACATGGAAAGCTTCAAGAAACAAGGCGCTAAGATCGTCCTAACCGCTTTCCTGACCTTCATCGGAACTTTCATTGGTTCTGCGTTGATTGCACAAGTCATTCTAAAGCTAACTGGCGTTATTTAACCGACCAACTGTATAGTTCCCCTCACAATCTGGGCGAGAGAGTTCTCTCGCCTGTTTTTTTGCCCAACCAATCGAGACAACGTTAGAGAGAATGGAAGTTTTCGCTTTTGCAGGAGAATTGCCTACGCACGCCAAACCACTTATGGGTAGAGAACTACAGAAAGTGTGTGAGTGGCTAGTGATTAACAACTATCGGTTATTGCACGCTGATTGTTTCCAGGCGATGCGTGAACTGCCTGACCAATCAATTGATTTGATACTTACAGATCCTCCATACAACCTACGGCCGTACTCAACAGGCAATATCGAACTTGCTTGGCGCAAGGACATTAACAACGATCTGGCTGCTTGGGATGCTGTTTGTTTTGAGCCGGCTCAGCTACTGAGTGAGTTTAAGCGCCTCCTCAAACCTACCGGAAACATCTTTGCTTTTACGAGCTACAACATGCTAGGCAAGTGGCATGAGGCGTTCGACCCGGAATACGATACCTTTCAGTTTATGGTATGGCATAAGACCAACCCTGTCCCAAAAATCAGGAAAGCCGGATTTCTCAATAGCTGTGAATTAGTAGTCTGTGCTTGGAACAAGGGACACACTTGGAATTTCCTCAGTCAGAGAGAAATGCATAACTTCATCGAAAGTCCCATCTGCATGGGCAAGGAACGGGTTAAGAACCCTGTGCATCCCACGCAGAAACCGCTGAAAGTGTTGCGACATATAGTAGAAATTGCTTCTCGTCCAGGAGACGTCGTCTTCGATCCGTTTATGGGAGTTGGCTCCACCGGCGTGGCATCATTAGAACAAGGACGGCACTTCATTGGAATAGAGGTGGATGCAGCATATCACGAAGCAGCTGAACGCCGCATAGCTAAGCTGGTCACTGAACACAGCTAGTGTGTTTCCATACTCCATAAGACTAGAGAGGGCCGGGCTGATCAGCCAGGCCCACTCTAGTC
>JAWLDB010000131.1:0-7952 GCA_041686915.1 Bacillota bacterium | reverse complement strand
ATAGATATGCCTAGAACTGCGGTAAACATTCAGGCGGGGACGCTCCGGTGTACCTTCAACACGTTTGCGCACCCGGAAATGACGCGCCTTGCGGACCGCGTTGCGATCAATACTTTTGATCACCGCTCGTTCACTCCTTTCCTAAGCCGCATTACTTAGCGGTCTTACCAGCTTTCCTGCGGATTTTCTCGCCCTGATAAGCAATACCCTTGCCGAGGTATGGCTCGGGCTCGCGAATGGAACGTATAGAAGCTGCAACCTGCCCAACTACCTCTTTGTCAATACCGGAGACTGTGATCAACGGTACGTTACCGAAGGGTGGGTGAGCAATGGTCTCTGCCTTGAACTCTATGCCAGCAGGCGGCTCGATTTCAACCGGATGTGAGAAACCGACGCTGAGCACGAGTTTGCTGCCCTGCACGCTAGCCCTCCAACCTACAGAAACTGCTTCCAGCTTCTTCTCATAGCCCTTTGTAACCCCTTCGACCATGTTGGCCACCAGGGTACGGGTCAAGCCATGTAAGGAGCGGTGCTCCTTGCCATCCGTTGGACGGTTCACCTGAATAATGTTATTCTCTAGGACAATCTGCATGTCGGGGTGGAGTTCACGTTGCAGTGTACCCTTAGGTCCTTTGACCGTAATGTTTGACCCATTGATGGTCACTTGCACACCTGCTGGAACTTCAATTTGCTTTCTTCCTATGCGAGACATCTCTGCACCTCCTTACAGGCCTACCAGACATAGCAGAGCACTTCGCCGCCGATACCGGCTTGGCGTGCCTGCTTGTCAGTCATGAGCCCACGGGATGTCGAAAGGATTGCTATGCCTAAGCCACCGAGTACCCTAGGGATCTCATCGTGACGGGCATATACGCGCAAACCAGGCTTGCTGATGCGCTTTAGTCCTGTAATTACGCGCTCCCGACTAGGGCCGTACTTGAGACTAAGCCGCAGGACACCCTGCTTGCTGTCTTCAATATATTCAAAGTCACGGATAAAACCCTCTGCCTTCAGTAGCTCTGCCAAGCTCGTCTTGATCTTGGACGCAGGGACATCCAGCGACTCATGGTAAGCGATATTGGAGTTACGAACCCGCGTTAGCATATCAGCGATAGGATCCGTCATTACCATTTACCATAACTACCTCCTTCCTCTGTGCTGGGGCATTACCAGCTGGCCTTCTTGACTCCCGGAATTTGCCCTTCGTGAGCGAGCTCGCGGAAGCAGATACGGCAAATGCCAAACTTACGCATATAGGCATGTGGGCGACCACATATCTTGCAACGGTTGTAGCCGCGGACCGAGAACTTCGGTTCACGCTGCTGTTTAATAATCATCGATTTCTTTGCCACTATTGTCCCTCCTTTTGGGTTATTGGCGGAACGGCATTCCGAGGAGTTCTAACAGCGCTTTAGCCTCTTCGTCATTGCGTGCGGTAGTGACAATGGTAATATCCATACCCTGAATTTGCTCTACCTTGTCATACTCAATCTCCGGGAAGATGAGTTGCTCTTTAACTCCCAGGGTATAGTTACCGCGACCGTCAAATGCCTTCGGAGAAATCCCGCGGAAATCGCGCACGCGCGGCAAGTTGATGTTCATCAGCTTGTCGAGGAACTCATACATGCGCTCACCGCGCAATGTGACCTTCGCGCCGATGGGCATACCCTCACGCAGCTTGAAGTTGGAGATGGACTGACGCGCCTTAGTGATAATTGGCTTCTGACCGGAGATAGTGCCCAAATCCTGGGCTGCTGCATCGAGTGCTTTAGCGTTCTGAATGGCTCTGCCCACACCCATGTTCAGGACTACCTTCTCCAGGCGAGGGATTTCCATCACGTTCTTATAGCCAAACTTCTGCTGCATTGCAGGCCTGACTTCTTCCATGTACTTATCTTTCAGACGTGACACAGCTTAACCCTCCCTTCGTGTTTACTTATCGATATTCTCGCCGCACTTGTTACAGGCGCGGACGCGCTCACCGTTGTCCAACTGTTTGCTACCGCCACGAGTGGGGTGCTTGCAGGCTGGGCAAACGAGCATTACCTTGGCACCATAGATCGGGGCTTCCTGCTTAAGCAGGCCGCCTTGCTGCATGGAAGGAGTGGGGCGGCGATGCTTGGTCACAATATTGACGCCCTCAACGAGGACCTTGCCTTCCTGTGGGAAAGCAGCCAACACCTTACCCTTTTTGCCCTTATCCTTGCCAGAAAGAACAATTACAGTATCGCCCTTGCGTACGTGGAGCTTGTGTGTCATTTCAGAACCTCCTCCCTAATCGCCTATAGCACTTCGGGCGCCAGGGAGACGATTTTCATGAAGTTCCTCTCCCGGAGCTCACGTGCGACGGGCCCAAAGATACGGGTGCCACGCGGGTTGTTCTGATTATCAATGATTACTGCGGCGTTCTCATCGAACTTGATGTGGGAACCATCGGGACGGCCGACACCAGCAGCTGTACGAACTACTACAGCCTTCACAACGTCTCCCTTTTTAACAACTCCACCGGGCGTGGCTTCTTTAACGGAAGCCGTGATGATATCTCCAACACTGGCATAACGGCGGCGATGCCCACCGACAACCCTAATGACGAGAATCTCCTTCGCGCCTGAGTTGTCTGCCACGCGTAGGCGACTTTCATTCTGAATCATGGTACGTCCTCCTTTCCTGTGGCGACTAGGCGCTACTCAGCCTTTTTGACGATCTCGACCACGCGCCAACACTTATCCTTACTGATTGGGCGGGTCTCCATAATACGCACTGTATCACCTACGCGGGCTTCGTTGCCCTCGTTATGAGCCTTAAATTTGGTGGTCCGCTTGATGGCACGACCATAGAGAGCATGCTGTGTGAGAGTATCAACAGCAACTACCACTGTCTTGTCCATCTTATCGCTGACGACCACGCCTTGACGCACTTTGCGCAGATTGCGTTCCATTAGCTTTGCGCCTCCTTCCTAATTAGCTGATGTGGAGTTCGCGCTCCCGCAGAATAGTCTTGATGCGGGCGATGGACTTCCGTACTTCCTTGATACGCATCGGATTGTCGAGCTGACCAGTCACCGAGCGAAAACGAAGGTTGAACAGTTCATCCTTGAGGTCGTCCAGTTTCTTGTTCAGTTCGGCCTCTGACATATCACGAATCTCTTTAACCTTCATTGATTTCACCACCCATATCCTTACGAGTTACAAACTTGGTCTTGATGGGTAACTTATGAGCGGCGAGTCGCATAGCTTCTTTGGCTGTCACTTCGTCAATACCTGCCATCTCGAACATGATCCGACCTGGCTTGACAATTGCCACCCAGTATTCCGGAGAACCTTTACCACTACCCATGCGGGTTTCGGCAGGCTTCTGCGTAATTGGCTTATCCGGAAAAATCTTAATCCAGACTTTACCACCACGCTTGATGAAGCGTGTCATTGCTATACGAGCAGCCTCTATCTGACGGCTGGTAATCCAAGCCGCTTCCAATGCCTGTAGACCGTATTCACCGAATGCAATCTCAGTACCGCCCTTAGACTTACCCTTCAGGCTTGCCTTATGTTGCTTGCGGTACTTGACTCGTTTTGGCATCAGCATGATTATTCGCCCCCTTCCGCCGTTCTGTTCTTAGCTTTCGGCAGAACTTCTCCTTTGTAAATCCAGACTTTCACACCGATCTGACCGTAGGTTGTGTGTGCAGTGGCTACAGCGTAATCGATGTCCGCGCGTAGAGTGTGAAGCGGGATAGTACCTTCCCTGGCCCATTCCCTACGGGCAATCTCAGCGCCGTTCAAGCGACCGGACACCATAACCTTGATACCCTTGGCACCAGCACGCATAGTGCGCATCATTACCTGGCGCATGGCGCGACGGTGGCTGATGCGACGCTCCAGTTGTGCAGCGACGTTCTCTGCAACCAGCTGAGCTGCCAGTTCAGGACTCTTGATCTCGATGACGTTCACATAGACCTGCTTGCTGGTCATGTCTTCGAGTGCCCTACGGAGTTCCTCGACCCCGGTGCCACCACGGCCAATGACCATGCCTGGCTTAGCTGCATGGATGAAAGTGCGCAGCACGTTGCCAGCACGTTCAATGACAATATGGGAAATGCCAGCGGCAAAAAGCTTCTGTTTCAGATATTCACGGATCTGATAGTCTTCAAGCAGATAGTCTGAGTAGTTCTTTTCAGCGTACCACTTGGAGTCCCAGTCCTTGATGATACCTACCCTTAGTCCCTTGGGATGTATCTTTTGACCCACTTGCTAGATCCCTCCTTCTACCGTTCTTTGACTGCCACGGTGATGTGGCATGAGCGCTTCAGAATTGAGTACACGCGTCCCTGCGCGCGTGGATGAACGCGCTTTAGGGTCGGACCGGCATCTACGAATGCCTGTGAAACATACAACTTATCAATGTTGAGCTCCAAGTTATGCTCTGCATTGGCGACTGCTGAGCGCAGTACCTTCTCAATCGGCTCAGAAGCAACCTTGGGAGTATAACGGAGAATATTAAGAGCCTCACCAACGCTCTTGCCGCGGATTAGATCGATCACAATCCGAGCTTTGCGTGGTGCTATGCGGATGTATTTGGCAACCGCTTTAGCTTCCATGCGTCTGTTCCCTCCTCACTTACTTCAGGCTAGTAGAGCGCTCAGTATGACCACCGTGGCCACGGTAGGTGCGAGTGGGAGCAAATTCGCCCAGCTTGTGCCCGACCATATCTTCGGTGCAGTAGACGGGGACATGCTTGCGGCCGTCGTGTACGGCAATAGTGTGACCGACCATTTCCGGAAAAATGGTGGAACTGCGCGACCATGTCTTAAGCACCCGTTTCTCACCCTTGGCGTTCATATCCTGAATGCGCTTAAGCAGTCTTTCTTCTACGTAGGGACCCTTCTTCAGAGATCTGGACATTGGTTGGCCTCCTTTCTTTCTTACGGTTTACGGCGCCGCACAATGTACTTGTCGCTGTGCTTCTTCTTGCGTGTACGGTGACCCAGAGTGGGTTTACCCCAAGGAGTAAGCGGCGATTTGCGTCCGATAGGTGCGCGGCCCTCACCACCACCGTGCGGATGGTCAACCGGGTTCATGACAACACCGCGAACTGTCGGACGGATACCCATCCAACGGGAGCGTCCAGCTTTACCGATGGAGACGTTCTCATGGTCCAGATTACCAACCTGACCGATGGTTGCCTTGCAGTCAACATTGATCAGCCTCATCTCGTTGGATGGCATACGCACGTGGGCGTACTTGCCTTCCTTAGCCATCAACTGAGCTGAGGTGCCGGCTGCACGGACAAGCTGCCCGCCCTTGCCAGGCTTAAGCTCGATGTTGTGGATCATTGTACCAACGGGAATACGGCTAATCGGCATAGCATTGCCTGGGAAGATGTCAGCGTTCTCACCTGATAGTACGCTGTTGCCCGGTTTTAGGCCTGCAGGAGCAAGGATGTAACGCTTCTCTCCATCAGCATACTGCAGGAGGGCGATATTAGCCGAACGGTTTGGATCGTACTCAATACCTACAACCTTGGCCGGTACGCCATCTTTGTTGCGGCGGAAGTCAATAATGCGATACTTCCTCTTATGACCGCCACCCTGGTGCCTTACTGTAATACGACCGTGGGCATTGCGACCACCGCGCCTCTGCAAAGGGGCCAAAAGAGAGCGTTCTGGTTCACTCTTGGTGATTTCGTCGAAGGCGGATACAGACATGAACCGACGTCCAGGAGACGTGGGTTTAAACTTCTTGATAGCCATCTACTCATCCCTCCCTGACTAGACAGTCTCTAGAATAGGAATTGGCTTGCTATCTTTAGTCAGAGTAACAATAGCCTTCTTCCAGTTTGGCTGACGGCCGGGGCGGCCGTAACGGTTTCTTTTCAACTTACCCATTACACGCATCGTGTGGACAGCCTCTACCTTTACTTTGAAAAGCTGTTCGACTGCCCGGGCAATCTCAACTTTGTTGGCGTCAGTTGCCACCTCAAAGGTGTACTTGCGCTGTTCCATCATCTCTGTGCTGCGCTCACTCACAATCGGGCGCAGAATGAGATCTCTCGCGTCACGCATTCGCCAACACCTCCTCCACTTTCGCAACTGCATCACGAGTCAAAATGAGTGCTTTGTGATTAAGAATGTCATAGACATTCAGACTATTGACGTCCATAGCGAGGACACCAGGGATATTGCGACTGGACAGGGCTACATTCTCATTCATCTCTGCGGTTACCACCAACGCGTTGTTGGCATTCAGAGCGCTGAGCATTGCCACGACAGCCTTGGTCTTCGGTGCGTCTACTTGCAGCTGATCGAGAACGAGCAACTGCTCGCTCTGGAGTTTGGCTGCCAAGGCAGACTTGATAGCCAAGCGGCGAACCTTCCTGGGCATGGCCAACTTGTAGCTACGGGGAGTCGGGCCAAAGACGGTGCCACCACCAACCCACTGGGGAGAGCGCCTGCTACCTTGGCGGGCACGGCCAGTGCCCTTTTGGCGCCACGGTTTGCGACCGCCGCCGCGGACTTCAGAACGGGTTTTGACATCATGGGTGCCACGGCGCTGTGCAGCCAGGTGTCTAACGACGGCTGCATGCATAACATGTTCATTGACATCTATGCCAAAGACGGCGTCAGCCAGTTCGATCTGACCGACTACTGCGCCTTGCATGTTGCGCACATCTACTGTAGGCACGATAATTCCTCCTTTCACAACGACCGTTATCTAGCTTGCTATGCTTTGACGGAGTTCTTGATAGTTACGATGCCGCCGATTGGACCAGGGACCGAACCCTTCACCACAATCAAGTTGCGCTCTGCATCGACCTTCACTACCTGCAGGTTCTGCACAGTGCGGCGAACATTGCCCAAGTGACCTGGCAGCTTTCTGCCTTTGAACACGCGGGAAGCGTCTCGGGACTGCAGGGAACCAGGCGCGCGGTGATACTTCGAACCATGAGCCATTGGACCACGATGGAAGCCATGGCGCTTGATGCCGCCTGCAAAGCCCTTACCACGGGAGGTGCCTGTCACATCAACAGCCTCTCCTGTAGCAAACACATCGGCACTGATCTTGCTGCCTACCTCGTATTTGCCCATATCGGTCAAGCGGAACTCGCGAATGACGCGATGTGGGTCAACGCTAGCCTTTGCCAAGTGCCCGCGAGCGGGTTTGGTCAACTTGCGCTCTTTGACGGGTTGGAAAGCCACTTGCACCGCTTGGTACCCGTCTTTTTCCTGCGTTTTAACTTGTACGACCGGGCAAGGACCGGCCAGTATTGCTGTAACCGGGATCATCTCGCCGTTCTCAAGGAACATCTGAGTCATGCCGAGCTTTTTCCCGATAATTGCTTTATCCATTCTTGCCACCTCCACAACGAATTTCGCGTTGCTAATGATTTGACATGCCAGCAGCCTTAACTGCGTAGGCTTTATTAGAGCTTGATTTCTATATCTACGCCGGCCGGCAAGTCCAAGCGCATGAGTGAGTCAACTGTCCTGGGAGTGGGGTCCAGGATGTCGATCAGGCGCCTGTGGGTACGCATTTCAAACTGCTCGCGGATGTCCTTTTCCACGTGCGGAGCGCGCAGGATGGTGAAAAGGGAACGCTCTGTGGGCAGTGGTACGGGACCAGAAACCTGTGCACCAGTCTTCTTGGCTGTCTCAACGATCTTATCAGCAGACTGGTCAAGAATTTTATGATCAAAGGCCTTGAGGCGGATCCGAATCTTTTGCTGTGCCATAAACGATTTTCCCTCCTTTTTAACCGTAAGGAATGAGGTGACACCCTATTCTCTTCGCCCGCTTGGTCAGCAGACATGCTCAGCAGGAATTTTCCTGTGACGTTTGGCCCACGCCCGAGCAACCTCCTGCGTCATCGCGTTGTCAGGTGGTCCTAAACACGCCGCCGCCTGACAAAAAAATAGGGTGTACTGCGGCCGCGAAGGCCGCAGTACCCTGATATCATGTT
>JAWLDB010000130.1:0-7971 GCA_041686915.1 Bacillota bacterium | reverse complement strand
TAGGCATCTATACAGGCCTGGCGGAAGATACGCGGGTCGAACTGCAGCATGCTCTACCTGAAGCCTTCCTATTGACCCGCGAGATGATGCAAGTGGATCCACTATCCGACGCTCCCGTCTGGACTGTCAGCGTTCTGCCCAATGAGCCGCTAAATGGAGGTGCTGCCGGCACCAATAGCCTGATTGCCAGTCCTGACCTTGGTACGCTGGTCCATGAGATGTTCCACTGGTGGAACGGCCATACCGTGGGGTATGCAAAGGATGCCAACTGGATCCATGAGGGCTTCACCACCTATTATGAGGGTAAGCTGCTTCTACAGTCCGGCTACTGGAGCGAGTCGCAACTGGCTGAGTATCTGGGCAGGAGTTATAGCCAAATTCCAGACGCCCTCTCTCCTCTTAATCTGCCACAGGCTTCTGCCGCTTTTCTCAAGCGGCATAGCCAGGATGGGTACTATCAGGTGTACAGCGGTGGTGCATCAGTTGCAGCATGGCTGGACCGTGAGTTGCAGCAGATGGGGCGCAGCCTGGATGAGATTTGGCCTCAGTTGGTTAGGCAAACAGGGCTGATTACTACTGAAACCTTCCTGGAAATAGTCTCGGACCTCTATGGAAGCGAGATAGCAGCGCAGTGCCGGTCTATAGTGTTTGGGCAGCAACCGATCCCTGCCCCCTAAAAAGTGCGCTCTTAAGCAAATACCACAAAGAGCCGATATCCGGCTCTTTGTGGTATTTATTGACGAAAGGTGACGGATATGGCGCGATTTCCCGCACTTCCTGTCAATGCCCGGGAAATACCCCAGTTTCATTATTGCCTACTGCTTCTGCTCCTGCGCAACTTCCCACTCCTGATAGCGACGGTGAACGGTTGCTTTGGAGATATTGAACCCCATTCCCCGCAAAGTGATAGCGATCTCCCGGAAGGTCAGTCCGCGTTCCCGGAGACGGACAATCTCCTCCATCGGCGCGTCCAAACGCGACCTGCCGCCTTCCCCGGTGTTGCTTAAATTACGCTCGGGGCGAAAGCCTTTCTCTTCTATCGCGCGCTTTACTCCTCGCCCAATCTTGCGGTTAATCAGCCGGCGTTGGTACTCTTCCACTACTCCCAGTACCTGCAGCACCATCTGTTCCAACTCGGAAAGGCCCAAGGGCCCGTCGTCTTCAAAGGTGACCACTTGGCCGCCATATTTGTTGATCTGGTAGAGTAACGCTAACTTGGCATTACCCCGGCCTAGTCTGCTGTCGTCTTGAACCAGCAAAATATCTGCCCGCTTGCGCCGGAAGTATTCCAGTGCGGTGACGAACCCTTCCCTAGTGTCGTCAAACCCGCTTGCTTGTTCCCTGATAGTCTTTACGATTTGCATACGTCGATCGGCAGCATAGCGGGTGAGCTCGGCTACTTGCCTGGCCAAGCTCGTCTCTTGCTCTGCCTTCTCGGTACTAACCCGGGCGTAGATAACTGCGCGCATGCTCTCCCTCCTCAGTTGTCTTTACAAGGATAGACTACGACGTGATATAATGTGGGGACCAAACTCGCCTGTGCCTAGTGTCGCGTGGCGAGCCCGAAAGGAGTTATGTGGGTGCGTCGTTCTATAGACCAGTACAAGTGGGTAGTTTGGGCCGTCATGGCCTTCTCATTCCTGATTGTGTTCTTTCATCGCTACGCAACTGCCGTTATGGCCGACAATCTGATAAGCGACTTAGGGTTAACTGCAGCCGAGCTGAGTACCCTGGCATCGATGTACTTTTACGCCTATGCAGTCATGCAGATTCCGTCAGGCATCCTGGCTGACTACGTTGGGCCCCGGCGCACTACTGCAGCCGGCATGCTGCTCGCAGGTGTCGGCTCGCTGCTCTTCAGCATGGCAGGGAGCCGTGATATGGCTTATCTCGGCCGTCTCTTCGTGGGTCTTGGTGTGGCAGTAATCCTTGTCTGCATCCTGAAGATGCAGTCTGTTTGGTTCCGTTCTACTGAATTCTCCACCATGTCAGGCCTTACCTCCATCGTGGGCAACATCGGCGGCATTCTGGCTACAACTCCACTGGCTCTGTTGGTGGTTTATGTTGGATGGCGTATAGCATTCCGTTATATCGCCGCCGTATCTATCCTGGTAGCAGTGCTGCTTTGGCTGCTGGTTCGCGATCATCCCCGGGAGCTTGGCTTTAAACCCTATCAAGAGGCGCCTGAACGGCCGAAGGTGAAGCTTGCTACTGCCATCAGCAACGTAGTGGCTAACAGCCGCACCTGGCCCAACTTCATTTATTTCTTTGCCATCATGGGCGGCATTACCACAGTTTCAGGGCTGTGGGGTGTGCCCTACTTGATGCATACCTATGGCTTGTTGAAGCAGCAGGCTTCGCAAGTAACCCTAATGATGACTCTGGGTGTAGCACTTGGTGGCCCGGCTATGGGCTACTTGGCTGACCGCCTGGGACGGGTCAGGCCAATTCTGCTCGTTAGCAGCATCCTATACACTGCGATTTGGGCCTACATTCTGTATGCAGGACACCCTGCGCTTTGGCAGATGTATATTCTCTTTTTCCTGCTTGGTTTCCTGGCAGTAAGCTTCCTGCTTACCTTCAATAACGTTAAACAAGTCAACGACCCTGCCTTTGCCGGCATAGCCGTGGCCGTAGTTAACACCGCCGGATTTGTTGGCGCCGCTTTACTCAACAACTATATTGGCGTGCTGCTAGAGCGGGTAGCCGCGGGGCCAGTTTATCCGTTGTCTGCCTACCGCTTCGCTTTCTCCGTGCTCGTGGTCCTGGGCGTGGTAGCAGTGGCGAGCACCTTCGGCATTAAGGAGATAGCAAAGCAGCCCGCAGTCGAACGCCCCCAGTCATAACAGGGTTTAAGCACATAGCGCACCCCGATGTTTACGCATCGGGGTGCTTGTTAATCTAATCCATTATTTAGCCTCCGGTTCATTGGAATAGTGCTAAAATGAAGCTGGACCACCGGATAATCAGGAGGTGTCTTACATGCCGGATATGTGGACCCATCTAATAACTGGCGATCGAGTATTAGCCGGCCTGGAAGTAGATAGCTGGCATGCTCACGTACAGGAGCACCGCAGGGTGTTTGATTTCGGCTGCCAGGGTACTGACTTCTTTTTCTACTATCATTTTTGGCCATGGGTTAAAGATAAGAGCGCAGCTGCCATCGGTGAGACAGTGCACCATGAGCGATGCCGCGACTTCCACCAGGCTGTGTTCGCCTATCTAAAGAGCATTAAGAACACCGAGAGCTACGTGCTAGGAGTCGTCTATGCCTTAGGGCTACTATGCCACTGGGCGGTAGACCGGAACACTCATCCTTACATCCACTATATTTCCGGCTTCTATGACAAGAACGATCCTGCTACCCATCATCTGATCGCCAACCACAAGCGCATTGAGGCTGCCATCGATGCAATCCTGGCTAAAGAGTATTGGGGCCTTGAGTTACACAAGGTGCCAGCCAACCAACGGTTTGACCTCGGGCCTGAGCTACCGGCAGAGATTGCCGATATCTACGCGCAAGTGATTCCAAGGCTTTATCCCAGTCTATGGGTCAAACAGCAGCCAGACTGCATCCAGCAGTCCTATAAGGACATGATGCATGCCTGTCGCTTTTTCTTCGATCCAACCGGCATCAAGAAGGGCTTCTTTGCTGTAGCTGGCAAGAGCATCAACGCTGCCGCCTACTTCTATCAACCAAAACTGAACCCTCAAGCAGACTATCTGAACCGGGAACGCCGCACGTGGGTCCACCCAGCTGATGAGCATGAGGCATACGATGTCAGTCTGGACGACCTGTTGTACCTGTCCATAGCTGAGGCAGGCGGTATGATTGAGGCAAGCTTGGCTTGGCTGAACGACGAGCTGCACACGGAGAGCTGGTTGCAGATACTGGGTAACCTGTCCTTCTCTACGGGCAAGGATTGTGACCAGGATATAGAACTAAAGCATAGTAAACCTATTCTCGATTAATGAAGATAGATCATATTCAAGCCCCAACCGGTGGTTGGGGTCTGAAGCAGTAAAGGAGTGTTTTGCTGTGCGTTCAAGTGCTAAACGGCGTCCCATGTGGCTGCTGCTCGGTTTTCCTGCTGGTCTGCTGCTGTTTTGGTTGGCTTCCCTTCAACCAGCGCTGACCGAAAGGGTGTACTCAAGCCTCATCTATCGGTTCGTCATGCAGCCGCTCAGCCTGCTAACAGGCCTCCTACCGTTTTCAGTAGCCGAAGTCTTGGTCGTATCATTGACGATTGTTCTACTTTGGTATCTGCTGAGGGGCATCATGCGCGTTGCAAGCAGGCCAGCGACGGCTCCACGCCAGCTTGGCGGGCTGCTCCTCATCATCGGGATGGTGCTCAGCCTGCTATACCTGTCTTTTGTTTCAATTTGGGGACTAAACTATAACCGTTTGCCGTTTGGTGAGCTCGTTGGTCTGGAAGTGCGGCCTTCCGAGACTGACGAACTAGCAGCTTTATGCCGGGATTTGATCCAACAGGCAAATCTCTTGCGCGCCCAGATAACTGAAGACGCTGCTGGTGTGATGCATTTACCGGCAGGCGAAGTAGACGCTCTGCGAAGAGCTGACTTGGGTTACCGGCGTCTTTCCGAACAGATACCGGAACTTGGGGGCAGGTTTGGACGCCCGAAACCCGTGATGCTATCTGCTGCCTGGTCATACACAGGTATTGGCGGAATGTACTTTCCGTTCACCGGTGAGGCTAATGTCAACGTCCATATGCCCGACGTGAGTATCCCTATGGCTACCGCCCATGAGATGGCACATCAGCGCGGTTTTGCGCGGGAAGATGAGGCCAACTATATCGCCTATCTGGTCTGTATGGCCCATCCTGATGTTGACTACCAGTACTCAGGTATTGTGCTCGCGCTAACTGAAGCGATGCGTTCGTTGTTCTACAATGACCGGGATGCATGGCAGGAACTACAGTCGCTGTATGGAGCAGGGCTAAAGCGGGACTTGCAGTACCGGAACGATTATTGGCAGCAACATCAGGGCCGAATCTACGAAATCTCTCACGATATCAACGATAGCTACCTTAAGGCTAATAACCAGACCGACGGCGTGCAGAGCTATGGCCGCATGGTGGACTTGTTGCTGGCAGCCCGGCGCGCTGAATAGATACGAAAAAAAGAACCCTTTGCTGTCAGGCAAAGGGTTTCGTGTTCTTAATCATACGGTTGGTGGGTAGTGTGGCCCGTAAGGGACCTTCCAAGGGTGCTCGGGGTCCTCAGGCTCCCAGCAATCATAGGGGCTCGGTTCGTCGTTGCTTACCAGAGGATCCTTGTACCAGGTTACATCGTTAATCGCTTCCGGATAAGGCAGGTCCGGGTAGTCCGGATGCGTATACTCATTGACGTCATGATACACCCCGTCTGGCATCATTCCGGAAATGATCTCCGGAGTAGCCTCCTGTGGGCGCCATGGAATGCGCTTTTCAGCCATACGAAACCCTCCTTTGCACAGAACTAGGTGTAGCATCACCGCGCTTGGCAGATTTTATACGACACTGCCAGCATTCCAGCAGAGCAGGAATTTCGGAGAGCGAAACGAATAGAGTTTCATATGGGCAAGAATTCACGGAGGTGTTAAAGTGTACTCGCTAATTATCAGAGGCGGAAAAGTTTACGACGGATCAGGTAACAGTTGGCGCTACGCAGATATCGGTATACAGGGCGATACGATTGCCAAAATCGGCAACTTGCAGGGTGAAAGAGCTGAACGCATCATCGATGCTGGTGGCATGGCTGTCTCCCCTGGCTTTATCGATATTCATACTCACTCAGATGTTCCTCTGCTGGTAGAAGGGCGTGGACAAAGCCACATTCAGCAGGGCGTTACCACTAACGTCATTGGTAACTGCGGTAGCGGTATAGCCCCCATCACCGATGAAATGATGCAGCAGGCAGATGCTGCCCCGCTGCTAAGCAAACTCGGCATCGATACCAGTTGGCGTACCATGCGCGAGTATCTGGCGCTGCTGGAGCAACGCGGTCTTAGTGTCAACGTTGCAGCCTTGGTTGGGCAAGGAGCCGTACGTAACTGCGTCATGGGTTTTGACGAAGGTCCTGCTGACGCAGAACAGTTGGCAAAGATGCAAGACCTCGTGCGTGAAGCAATGGAAGCAGGCGCGTTTGGCATCAGTACCGGTCTGATTTACACCCCTAGTTGCTATGCTGAACTGCCGGAGTTGGTTGAACTGGCCAAGGTAGTCGCTGAATACGACGGTCTCTATGCCAGCCATATCCGGGGAGAAAACGACGCAGTGCTAGAGGCTGTCGCAGAGGCAATCGAGATAGGCAGACAGGCAGGCACACCAGTGCAGATCGCCCATCTCAAAGCTATGGGCGAGCATATGTGGGGGACTTCTGTACAGATCCTCGCGGCGATTGAGGCAGCCCGTAATGAGGGCGTGGAAGTCACCTTTGACCAATACCCCTATAATGCGTCTGCCTGTGGCCTAAGTGCTGTGCTCCCACCCTGGGCGCACATCGGCGGCGTAAATGCGCTGCGCGAACGCCTGCGCGATCCCGAGATACGTCAGCGTTTGCGCAAGGATATTGATGAGGGCGTAGACGGATGGATCAGCATTCATAAGGGTGTAGGCTGGGAGCGCATCATTATCACCGGCTGCTATTACGACCATAGCGTTGATGGCAAGTCCGTAGCTGAAATTGCTAAGCTCTGGGGTAAGGATGGCTACGATACCTGTTTTGACTTGCTGATGAATGCCGAGCGGCGCATTGATATCGTCTACTTCACCATCGGCGATGAAGATATGGAGCGCATCATGCAGAGCCCGTACATGATGGTCGGGTCAGACTCCAGCGCCGTTTCAGCTGAGCGCGCCTTGGAACGCGGCAAACCGCACCCCCGCACCTTTGGTACCTTTGTAAGGGTGCTCGGACACTACGTCAGGGAAAAGCAAACCATTACCCTGGAGGATGCCATCCGCAAGATGACCTTCGCCCCCGCTCAGAAGCTGGGATTGCATGACCGCGGGCTGCTACTCCCGGGTCTTAAGGCAGACATCGTCATCTTCGATCCGGCTACTGTGGCGGATACAGCAACCTATACCGAGCCGGCACAGTATCCGGTTGGCGTGAAAGCAGTGCTGGTTAACGGCCGCGTCGCTGTTTGGGATGGTGAACACACCGGAGTGCAGGCTGGTCAGGTGCTAAGGCGCAAGTCCTGCAAATAAGGGGCAAAAAGCAAAACGAGGCCGCTGACAGGCCTCGTTTTCGTTTACCAAGAGGTATAATTAAGGTGAGCCAGCAAGACGAGAGCTTGGCTCCAAGGAGTGGATAATGATGCTCAGCTTTGGATTATCTCTATTGGCCACCATAGCTGCGGGAGGCTTGCTCAAACAGCTATTCCTTTGGCGCTATAATTTCGCTGGGATGTACTTTAACGCTATCGCCAGCACAGTACTGTTGACTATGGCTGTTAGCGTTGTGCTTGCCGTCTTTAAAGGGCGCCCCTTGCTTGCCCCTGCTCTAACCCTGTCCTCCGCTATGCTGACCACTGCCATCTTCTACTCCCAGGAGGCTGCTTCATTTATGTCGCTAATCTTCTCTGCAGTTGGAACCGTGGCCTTCATAACCTGGCTGCTAGCCTTCCTTGGCTGCAAACTGCGGCAGCGCCTCCAGCACATGGACTGAGCCTTAGCGTCCTGGTATGAGCAGCTGCTGGCCTGGGTGTATAATTCCTCCCTTCAGGCCATTAACCTGTTCCAGGCGATAGATAAACGCACGAATGTCCATCCGTTCCGGTATGTATGCGCGGGCAACCTGCCACAAGGTGTCGCCTGGCTGGACTACATATCTTTGCTGTTGACCGTAGTCGGCAGAGATGTGTTGTTGAAATAGCTGCAACGCACCGGCCAGTACCAGCGCTGGAACTAGCAGGAGCATCGCCCTTCTCAGCCACCGGCGTTGGCTTGTCTGCTTGCGGTTTAC
>JAWLDB010000129.1:0-7985 GCA_041686915.1 Bacillota bacterium | reverse complement strand
TGCCATATACCCGGGTGACCAGGCTGCGCACACCTTCGCCATTATACTGCTTCACTTCCATCGCCATCACTTCCGCCGTTTCAAATTGCCTGCTCATAAAATCGACGGTCTGCCTCAGTTCATAACCAATCTGCTCTGCGACGAACAAGAGCCTCGCCTTGCCAGCCAGTAGATTGGTGTGCACCCTATCCCAGAAAACCTCTGGGTTGAACTCAAGTTGGAGAAACAAAGCCAACACCTGCTCTGGCAGCAACCCTTTGGCGGCACAGTTCTCCTCAAACAGAGAACGGATAGTGTTTAGTGGCCAATATGTCGGCAAGTTCGCCCAGAGTTCCAGCATTTGTCCCAGGTGTTCATGCCGACTGCGTGCCTCGATGCCTGTATGCACGTCTACCAATGTAGGAATACCATACTGATCTATGAACAGATGGTTGCGGGACCATGTAGACTCAACCTGCTCATCGATAGTCAGGTTGGCGGTTTCTCGCTTCACAACTATCCAGTGTTCAGCTATTCCAATGTTAGGGTGGTCTCCGGCTAAGAGAGCAGGCTGCTTTACAAGCAGCTCACGCAGGGCGTCTTCGCCCATGCTGCCGACCTGCTTCATCTCAGCCAGCTCGCCATTTTCGCGCACGAGCATGATGCTGCCCGCCACAAGACCACCCCCCTTCGTCACCTAAGACATCTTCGCTGGGATGGCTCAATTTTCCTACTGACTGGATGAAAAGTTAGGCAAAATGCACCTGTGCCGGCTCCAGTAATTATATAATGGTTATAAATGTAAACGACGGGGGTGCTTAATATGGGTGCCATTGCCATCTGGTTCTTGACAATGTTTGTCCTATATCTAGTTATTTGGGCTGGAGTAAGGAATGGGGTTAAAGATGCAATTAAGGAGCTGGATATCAGGCTGGAACAACAGGATGGTCATACTGTGCTGAGCGTCAAGGATAAGGAAATCCCTGAAGAACCTGAGGATGGTAAGATACTGGCCTGAGCAGGTCCAACAAATAACAGCAAAGAAGCTGGCTAGCCATCTGTGCTAACCAGCTTCTTGGGTTCATAGACAGACTTTACAGCCAACCTTGACCGGTGGCGCCAGCTACTATCAGGCAGCCCATCAGCTGCTTATATGCTGAGAGGTAGCAATCGGCCTTGACGGCGATGGCCTTCGGGCCACGGCGCTCTACCGTCGGGAATAGCGTGCACATATGGGCCATACTGGTTAGTTTGAGGGTAATCTCAAACTCAACCGGCCCTTCGATCTCGTGCGCTTTAACTTCCTCGAGGCGCTGCAGGGCGCGGATAGCAGCCTGTTTGATCAAGGCTTGGGAGCGTTTGGGTGAAAGCAGCTTGGCTGCATAACGGTCAATCGCTTCTTTCACTGCCACTGCTTCAATATCTCCGAGGAAGTCTTTTGCCTCTTGACAGAGAATATGGTCACCAGCCACCAGTACAACCGGAACGCCCATGGCGCCGGCGATGCCAGCGTTGATAGCGGTCTCCCCGACCACGACGCCATTGCGCTTGATTTCGGTCACAGCGCCGCCGTAGATGGTGTGGTTCATCACTGCATCTTCGTTACCTTCATGGGCGTGATAGCCGATGAAGAACACTGCATCGTAGCTCTCGTCGAGACCCTCCATTTGCAGCAGGTGTTTGTTGCTGCCGCTGATCAGGGAAGCCCGTTCGTCCAGTTCCTCAATCGGGATGTTGGTCATGCTGCCGTGGGCATCATTGACCAATACTTCTGTAGCCCCTGCTTCAAAAGCGCCGTCGATGGCCGCGTTTACATCCTGCGTGAGCAGCTTGCACATTCTGGTGTAACCGGCATCCCGCATGTGTTTAGCGCTGGCTACGCCAGTACCGCCTTCCATGTCTACTGAGATATAAATCTTCATTGTCGCACCTCCGCTAAAGTTACCTAGGTTCATATATTATGTATTCAGCGCCAGGCTGCCCATCACCTGCAGGGATTTTCAGTCACCCTATTGACAGTGCTTGAACGGATTTCTATAATGACTAAGACAACTGCAAACCACATGACAGCTACACTAGCTACCCTTTAACTTGATCCAGAGAGGTCAACAAGGGTGGACAGGCAGGTATGTTCTTTCTGACTTACTACCTCCTTGCCACCCGGCAAGGAGGTTTTTTGCATGCATAAACAAGTATCTTACCTGTTGCTCGAAGACGGCAGCCTTTTCTCAGGACACCCAATAGGTGCCTGGCGGGAGCAGCCCGGCGAAGTAGTGTTCAACACCAGCATGACCGGATACCAGGAGATATTAACAGACCCTTCCTATGCCGGACAGATCATCGTTCTCACCTTCCCATTGATTGGCAATTACGGAACAACCCCAAAATTCACCGAAAGCAACTCTATTCACGCCCACGGCCTGATTGTCAGCGAAAGCTGCGCCACCCCTTCTCATTGGCAATCCCAATCCCCATTGGATGGCTACCTAAAAACGAATAACGTTCCAGGGCTAAGCGGACTCGACACCCGCGCTCTCACCAGGCATCTGCGAGAGCGGGGAACAATGCGGGGTGCCCTGGTACAGGACTTGCAAAGCACCGACCACTGGTTGGAGCAGTTGCGCTCGTACCAGTCTGAGCCTGCTATTGCGAACCTCGTCTCTACTCCGGCTGCCTATCGGGCTAGCGAACAAGGCAGTTGGCGGGTAGCCGTGCTCGATTTTGGCGCTAAGTCCAACATCGTCCGCTCCCTCGCAGCGCTCGACGCAGAGGTAATAGTCTACCCGGCGTCCACCCCGGTGCAAAAGCTGCTCGCATGTAGCCCTGATGCGGTGGTGCTGTCCAACGGACCTGGAGACCCAGCCAACTGCACTCAAGGCATTAAGGCGGCCAAGGAATTGCTCGGGGCAGTCCCCCTAATGGGCATCTGCCTGGGGCATCAGTTACTCGGGCTAGCGATGGGAGCTAAGACCTACCGGTTGAAGTTCGGCCACCGCGGGGGTAACCACCCGGTGAAAGACCTGCGGAGCGGTAGGGTAAGCATCACTTCCCAAAACCACGGTTACGCTGTCGCTCTGGATGGACAAACGGACATCGAGATCACTCACATCAATCTCTATGACGGATCAGTAGAGGGCATCTGCCACCGCGAGCTGCCGGTTTTCTCCGTGCAGTACCATCCTGAGGCCTGCCCTGGTCCAACAGATAGCCGCTACCTGTTCGAACAACTGAAGGACACTGCGACAGCTTGGAGGAGGTCATAATATGCCGCGCGATTTGAACATCAACTCTGTTCTGGTGATTGGCTCAGGCCCGATTATCATCGGGCAGGCTGCCGAGTTCGACTACTCCGGAACTCAAGCCTGCCGCACTTTGAAGGAAGCCGGCTTGCGAGTAATCCTGGTCAATAACAACCCCGCGACAATTATGACCGACCCTGGCATCGCCGATGTCACCTATATGGAACCGCTAACAATCCCCTACTTGACTGAGATTATCAGCCGCGAACGACCAGATGCGCTTCTGCCTACATTAGGTGGACAGGTCGGGCTGAACTTGGCTAGTGAGTTAAGCCGCCACGGCGTACTGGACCGGTTTGGCGTGAAGCTGCTTGGCACCTCCTTGCAGGCCATCGCTAAAGCTGAGGACCGCATGGAGTTCAAACAGGCAATGATTGAGATGGGGCAGCCTGTTGCCAAGAGCGCCATCGTTTCGACGGTACAGGATGCGTTAAGCGCAGCAGCCGAGATTGGCTACCCGGTAATTGTTCGCCCAGCCTATACACTAGGAGGCACTGGCGGGGGCATGGCCACTGACGCCCTTGATTTAAAAACCATCACCGAACAGGGCCTGCGCTACAGTCCAGTCTGCCAGGTACTAATTGAAGCGAGTATCGCCGGCTGGAAGGAAATCGAATATGAAGTGATACGTGATGGCGCCGGCAATGCTATTACTATCTGCAATATGGAAAACATCGACCCGGTAGGCATTCACACCGGTGACAGTATCGTAGTGGCGCCCTGCCAGACCCTGTCCGACCAGGAGCTCCAAATGCTGCGCACTGCTTCCCTGCAGATAGTAGGGGCACTCGGTATCTCAGGAGGCTGCAACGTACAGCTGGCATTGCACCCGGAGAGCATGGAATACTGCGTAATTGAGGTTAACCCCCGTGTCAGCCGCTCCAGCGCCTTGGCTTCCAAGGCTACCGGTTATCCGATTGCAAAGGTGGCTACCCTAGTCTCCCTAGGATACAACCTCGATGAGATTGAAAACGCAGTAACAGGCACCACTGCCTGCTTTGAGCCAGCTCTAGATTACGTAGTGGTCAAGATACCGCGCTGGCCCTTCGATAAATTCTCCACCGCCAACCGTAGCTTAGGCTCCCAGATGAAGGCTACCGGTGAAGTTATGGCCATCGGACGCAATCTGGAGACTGCGCTACAGAAGGCAATTCGCTCGCTGGAGATTAAGTTGGAAGACTTGTATCTACCCGCACTCACACCGCTTTCGGATGATGCGCTCTACCGCAAACTCGCCCTCAGGGATGATGAACGCATTTTCGTACTGGCAGAGCTGTTCCGTCGAGGGTATGAACTGGAAGAACTGCACCGGCGCACCCGCATCGATCGCTACTTCCTGCACAAGATCTATGGCCTGGTGCAGTGGGAGAGTTTGCTTGCCACTGAGGAACTGTCAGCTGAGCTATTGCGCGAAGCCAAACAACTCGGCTTCACAGATAAATCGATTGCCCGTTATCGTAGTACAACTGCGGATGCGATTAGGGCGCTGCGCGCTGAGCACAACATCAAACCATCCTTCAAAATGGTAGATACCTGTGCGGGCGAGTTTGCTGCCCGTACGCCCTACTTCTACTCCAGCTATGAGCAGGAAGACGAAGCTGGCCCCTTAGACAGCGAGCGGGTAGTAGTAATCGGCAGCGGCCCAATCCGCATTGGGCAAGGCGTAGAGTTTGACTACTGCTCGGTCCGCGCTAGCCTGGGTTTGCGTGAGGCAGGTAGAGCGGCCATCGTCATCAACAACAACCCTGAGACAGTAAGTACTGACTTTGACACTTCCTCCCGGCTGTACTTCGAGCCCTTAACTGCAGAGGACGTAATTGGCATCCTGGAGAAGGAGCAACCCCAGGGAATCATGGTGCAGTTTGGAGGGCAAACTGCTGTCAACCTGGCTGAAAGCATCTCGCGGGCCGGCTTCAAGGTGCTTGGCACTGATGCTGACGCTATGGACGTCTGCGAAGACCGCGAGCGGTTCGACCAAATGCTGGCTGAACTGGATATACCGAGGCCTGAAGGCCGCACAGCGCGCTCGGCAGAGCAAGCAGAACAGCTGGCGGCAGAACTAGGTTTCCCGGTGCTAGTCAGGCCTTCCTATGTACTTGGAGGCCGCTCCATGGCGATTGTGGAAAACCTGGACGACCTGCATCGCTACCTGCGGGAAGCGGTGCAAGTTTCACCTGATCACCCCATCCTGATTGACCGTTACCTCACAGGCAAAGAGATTGAGGTGGACGTAATCAGCGACGGCGAAGACATCCTTATCCCTGGCATCATGCAGCACATCGAGCGTGCTGGCGTACACTCCGGAGACAGCATCGCTGTCTATCCGCCGGTAGATGTCACCGACGAGCAATCGGCCTCAATCGTCGATTACTGCCGCCGCATCGCCCGCAAACTGAATATCCGCGGCCTGATGAACCTGCAGTTCGTGCTGTATCGTAACAACGTCTTTGTGCTGGAAGTGAACCCACGGGCGTCGCGCACTGTACCGTTCCTTAGCAAGGTAACAGGCATTCCAATTGTAAAACTGGCTACACGGATCATGCTCGGCGAGACACTGCAGCAGATGGGCATAACTCCGGGCCTCGGAGAGACGCCAGGATATACCTCAATCAAAATGCCCGTTTTCTCCTTCAACAAGCTGACTGAAGTCGAGACTAGCCTCGGGCCAGAGATGAAGTCAACCGGCGAAGCAATCGGAGTAGCCGCCTCTCTGCCTGAAGCGCTCTACAAAGCTTTTCTGGGCGCAGGCCTGACGCTGCCCAAACAGGGCAAAGCCTTGGTCACCATCGCTAACCGCGACAAGCAGGAAGCGCTGCCCATCATCTCGGCTTTACACAACGCAGGTTGGTCGCTGTATGCAACCAAGGGTACCGCAAAATGCCTGCTTGAGCACGGGCTGAGCGTAGAAACTGTCAACAAAGCGACTGAGCAAAGTCCGAATGTACTGGAGCTAATCAGAAGTGGAGAGGTACAGTTGGTGGTCAACACCCTCACCCAGGGCAAGAACCCGCAGCGCGACGGCTTCCGCATTCGCCGCGCTGCAGTGGAGTACAACATCCCCTGCCTCACTTCTCTGGACACTTTGGCAGCGTTGCTGGAAGCGATGACAGACGAAGCGGCTGTGACGGTTCAGGCATTCGGGGCGAAATAAGCCAGGGGACGCTCACTTTGTCTTACGAACAGACAAGTGCGCGTCCTTTTTTGCCTAACGGAAATTACACCTATCTAAAGCTGAAATCTACCGCTATAATTATTACTAGGACAGAAACATTAACCGCATCAAGATAGCGGACGAATCGGAGGTTTCACCATGGCTCAGACTGCACCAAATGCAGCTCCCCAACTGGAACTAAACAAAGCGAACGTCCGTCAAAGGGTACTCGCTCTGGCAGGCCCGGCCGTAGCCGAGATGTTCCTCGTGTCACTCGTCGGCATGGTGAGCATGATGATGGTGGGTCGTATCTCCCCTGTGGCTGTAGCCACTGTTGGACTGACCAACCAACCGTTGTTCCTCGGCCTCGCCATCTTTCAAGCCTTAAACGTTGGCGCGACTGCGCTGGTGGCACGGTGTATCGGCGCCGGTGACATTCAGAAAGCGAACGATGCAGCCAGGCAGAGCCTGATTTTCGTCATAGTAGTTGGTATTATCATCTCAGCCCTCGGCTGGATTTTTGCCCGGCAGCTATTGCAGTTCATGGGAGCTGAGCCGGAAGTGCTGGCGACAGGTATCCCCTACTTCCGTGTAATAGCCGTTAGCCTCATCTTCAACGCTCTATCTATGGGTGTATCGGCTATTCTGCGTGGTGCTGGAGACACCAAGACTCCTATGCGCGTCAATATCATAGCAAACATCGTCAATGCAGTAGCCACCTGGATCCTGATATACGGCATCGGCTTCCCGGGACTTGGGGTACTAGGAGCAGGTTTCGGTTCAGCTCTTTCCAGACTAGCCGCCTGTATACTATCCTTCGCTGCCCTGTTCTCTGGCAAGCAAGTAATCAGGATTTCCTTGAAGGATAACTGGCGGCTCGACTGGGACCTGATGGCCCGCATTTGGAAGATCGGTTTACCGGCTGCCATTGAACAGTTCGTGATGCGTGGCGGCATGATGACGTTTATCAAGGTCGTATCTTCTCTAGGAACCGTTACCTACGCAGCTCATCAGATAGCGCTGAACATCATCAGCCTATCTTTTACTCCGGGTCAGGGCTTTGCGATTGCCGCCACCACTCTGGTAGGCCAGAACCTGGGCGCCAAACAACCTGACTGGGCTGAACATTGCGGATGGGAAACCCGTAGGTTGGGTAACTATGTAGCTGGCTTTATGGGCATCGTCTTCTTTTTCTTTGGCAAGTATCTGGCCATGCTGTACAGCAACGACCCCGAGGTAATTGCCAATGTAGCGATGGCGCTGAAGATAATCGCTATAGTACAGCCCCTGCAGTCTACCCAATTCATTCTGGCGGGCGGTCTGCGCGGCGCCGGAGATACCAAGTGGCCACTTTACTCCACCGCCTTCGGCGTTTGGGGAGTGCGGGTGGTTTTGGCGCACATCCTGGTAAACATTGTAGGCATGGGTCTGATCGGGGCCTGGATTGCCATGGCAGTTGACCAGTTCTTCCGCTCGACGGTTGTGCTGCTGCGCTATCGTTCCGGCAAGTGGAAAACGGCTAGAGTCTAACAACAAGCAAGCATCAGAAAAGCGGT
>JAWLDB010000128.1:0-8036 GCA_041686915.1 Bacillota bacterium | reverse complement strand
GGAGTTCTTTGGCGAAGACGATTCTCACGCTACAGTTATCGGCAAGGTTGCCCGCACTCTCGGTCCCAAACGCGTATATCAGTTTGGGATCAGGTCCGGAGAAAAAGAGGAGCTCGAGTTCGCCAAGGAGTACACGCACCTTTACTCAGAGCGCGTTTTCCCTGGGCTAGAGCAAGCCCTGCCTCAACTGAAAGGCAAGCCCGTTTATGTCACTTTGGACATAGACGTGCTTGACCCGGCATATGCACCTGGTACCGGAACGCCTGAGCCAGGCGGCTGCACCAGCGCTGACATGCTAAGAGCCATCCACCTGTTAGGAGACTGTAACGTTGTGGCGTTTGACCTGGTTGAGGTCGCGCCGATTTTGGACGGGTCTGAGATCACCCAGCTCCTGGCAGCCAAGTTGGTCAGGGAAGCCCTTCTGTCTTTCCTAAAGTAGCATTAGCAAAGCGGTCCTAACGGGCCGCTTTCTTATACCCCGCAATCAGTGTAGACCGCACGGCATGCCGTGCGGCTACCCTGAAGATTGCTGCGTTACCGTAGCCCCACGGCATGCCGTGGGGCATTTTGCTATATTTTGGACTTCGTGCAGGAAAGCAGCAGACCAAAACAGAAATCACAATGCGATGAAAATTGGGCAGTACTGCCGAAAACTTGTCAGGGGGTTGCTTATGGAAGAACGCTTTCTAAGACAAACGTTAGACGCTATCCTGCGCCTGGTTGACGTAGGTATTCACGTAGTGGATGCCACGGGGGTAACTCTGTTTTACAACCAGGCAGCCGCTCACTTGGAAGGCATGGAAGTAGAACAGGTAATAGGCCAGCATGTGCTTGACGTCTACCCATCGCTTGATGGTGACAGCAGCACCTTGCTCAAAGTCAGCAGCACGCTGCAGCCCATCCTCAACCAACAGCAGTCTTTTAACAACTATAAAGGCAATAGAATCACCACTATCAACAGTACCTGGCCAATCATCCTGGACGGGAAGCTGATGGCTGCGATAGAAGTCTCCAAAGACATTACAGAAGTGCGCGAGCTTTCCGAACGCCTAGTGGATTTACAGGCGCGCATGTTTGACCGCTCAAACAAACGAGGAGAAAAACAGCTTGCGCGCTACACTTTCAACGATCTGATAGGCCAAACGGCCAAGTTCGTTGAGCTGAAGCGAACAGCCATGCGGGCTGCGCAATCCACCTCGTCCATCCTGGTCTACGGTGAAACGGGGACAGGCAAGGAGCTGCTGGTTCAGTCAGTTCATAACGCCAGCCCTCGTGCTGGCAAGCCCTTCATTGCCCAAAACTGTGCTGCCCTGCCCGAAACCCTGTTGGAGAGCATATTGTTCGGCACCACACGAGGTAGCTTCACCGGGGCAGAAAACCGTCCAGGACTGTTTGAAGTCGCAGATGGTGGCACTATCTTTTTGGACGAGATCAATGCCATGCCTCTATCCCTGCAAGCTAAACTGCTCAGGGTTATTCAGGAGCATAACGTGCGCCGGATTGGCGACTCACGAGTCAGGCCGATTGACGTTCGCATCATGGTGGCGATGAATGTCGACCCTTGGCATGCCGTACGTAACGGCTCTTTGCGCGAAGACTTGTACTTCCGGGTAAATGTAGTGCAGCTGAACCTGCCTCCGCTGCGGGAACGCCGCGAGGATCTTCCGCTTCTGGTACAGTTCTTCCTCGACAGATACAATCAGCAGTTCGGTAAGAGGGTGCTTGGGCTTTCCGATGAAGTCTCACAGGTCTTCCACCGCTACGACTGGCCAGGTAACGTACGGGAACTGGAGCACGCCATCGAGGGTGCCTTAAATATCACCGACCAGGACATTATCAGCCTGGATAGCCTGCCCCCGCATCTAACCGGGAACCGGATTTCCCTGCAGGGCAGTCGCGACTCGCCTGGGCTTGACCTGAACAAACCGCTGCGGGAAGCACTGGCAGAGGTGGAGATTACCATGATAGAACAGTCCTTGCGGCAAGCAAACGGAAACATCAGCCAGGCAGCGGCGACGTTGGGCATACCGCGGCAAACCCTGCAGTATCGTATGAAGGCTCTGCACATCTCTTAACTACACACACTATTCCGTAGAGACGCGGCATGCCGCGTCTCTACCCCATCTCCCAACAATCCACCCCTCAATTGGCATAGTTCTTGCTTAGATAACCGGGTAGAGAAAACTTGAGTGAGCCGAAGGGAGAGATTGCACATGGCAAACAGAATGGGATGCAGGTTTGGAACCCATCGCGTGATTGAGCCTATGGGGGTGCTGCCCCAGCCAGCCTGGCGTATAGACAATAATATGGACATCTACGATAACGAGATTCTGGTTGATGTCCAGAGTCTAAACATAGATGCCGCCAGTTTCACCGAAATTAAACAGCGGGCCGGTGGCGATCCGTGCCGTATGCAGGAGATTATTCTGGACATCGTCGCCACCCGTGGGAAGCTTCACAACCCAAATACCGGGTCGGGCGGCATGTTCATTGGCAAAGTGGCGGCCGTCGGAAAGGCCTTGCAGGGCAAGGTCGATCTTGCTCCGGGAGACAGGATTGCCTCCTTGGTATCCCTCTCCCTTACACCGCTGCGCATTGACAGAATAGTAGCCATCCATCCCCAGATTGACCAGGTGGATATCGAGGGGCAGGCCGTTTTGTTCGAGTCCGGGTTATATGCCAAGCTACCGGCTGACCTGCCGGACACTCTCGCTCTAGCAGTGTTGGACGTCGCAGGTGCACCTGCCCAAACCGCCAAGTTAGTCAAGCCTGGTGATAAAGTGGTCGTTATCGGGGGCGGCGGCAAGTCAGGCTTGCTCTGCCTGCACGAAGCCAAAAAACGGGCGGGTGTTAACGGCCAGGTAATCGCCGTGCAGCGGGGCCAGGATGCCTGTCAGCGCATTATGGATCTGAACCTGGCAGACACCGTTCTGGAAGCTGACGCAACCCAGGCAGTTGCTGTTATGCAAGCAGTCGGGGAGGCAACAGGCGGGGAGATGGCTGACGTAGTGATCAACTGTGTCAACGTTCCGGGCACCGAGATGGCCTGCATCCTTGCTGCCAAAGATGGCGGGATCGTCTACTTCTTCAGCATGGCTACCAGCTTCACGGCAGCCGCTCTCGGTGCGGAGGGAGTGGGTCGGGATGTCAACATGATCATTGGCAACGGATACACGCGCGGGCATGCAGCCATCGCCTTGCAGGTGATGCGTGAAAATCCTGAGCTGCGTGAAGCTTACGAACAGTTATATGCCCGCTAAAGGGGGACTATTAAATGCGAGACTATAAGACTATACCTCTCTGGCAGCACGTTAGCGAAGCAGAATGGAACGACTGGTCTTGGCAGGTGAGGCATCGCCTGGTTGGCATCGATGCCTTGAAGCAGGTAGTGAACCTCACGCCTGAAGAGGAACAGGGAGTTCTGCAGTGTCTGCCTGTGCTAAGAATGGCGATTACGCCCTACTATGCCACGCTGATGGATCCAGATAACCCTGAGTGCCCAATCAGGCGCCAGGCTATCCCCACAGCAAGAGAACTGCAGTTTGCCGCAGAAGACATGGCGGACCCACTGCATGAAGATACCGATTCTCCAGCTCCCGGCCTGACGCACCGGTATCCAGACCGGGTTTTGTTCCTGATCACCGATCAATGTTCCATGTATTGCCGCCACTGCACCAGGCGCAGGTTTGCTGGCACGCACGACCAGGCCCGCAGCCAGGCGGAGATTGACCAAGCGATCGAATACATCCGCAGGACCCCGGAAGTTCGCGATGTACTGTTATCCGGGGGAGATGCCCTGATGATGGGCGATGACCGTCTGGAGTACATTTTGAAGAACCTGCGGGAAATACCTCATGTAGAGATCATTCGCATAGGCACGCGTATCCCAATTGTATTGCCACAGCGCATTACCCCTGAACTCACAGCGATGCTCAGGAAATATCACCCTTTATATGTGAATATACACTTTAACCACCCCTTGGAGGCGACTGAAGCCTCCCGCGCCGCTTGTGCGCGCCTTGCAGACGCAGGCATTCCCCTTGGCAACCAAACCGTGTTGCTGAAGGGTATCAATGACTGTCCGGTGACGATGAAGCGGCTGATGCATGAGCTCCTCAAGATGCGAGTACGCCCCTACTACATCTATCAGTGCGACCTCTCACAAGGCATCAGCCACTTCCGTACACCGGTAGCTACTGGCATCGAGATTATTGAATCGCTAAGAGGACACACCAGCGGCCTGGCTGTTCCTACTTTCGTTGTAGATGCACCCGGGGGCGGGGGAAAAATACCTGTGATGCCCCAGTACCTACTCTCAATGTCTGGCAGGCGGGTTGTGCTGCGCAATTACGAGGGCGTGATTGCAGCATACACCGAGCCGGAAACTAGTGGTTCTTCCAGCAGTTCCTGCACCCAGTGTGACGACTGCACGCGGGAGACGATGGGAGTGGCCGCGCTGCTCGACGGGAACAAGGTAAGTATTGAACCGGCAGGCTTAAATAGAGCCCGACGGAGAGTAAAGGAAGAGTAACCATGTTGCTCGAATTGGCGCGCCAGGCGCAGGTTCGCAGCCTGGCCGTAGTAGGCCTGGCCAAAAACGCAGGCAAGACAGTAACCTTGGGCAGCTTAATCAGGCAGGCGCAAGCCTCAGGCCTGACCTTAGGTCTAACCTCCCTTGGTTATGATGGTGAGAAGGTGGACTTGCTCACCAGGCTAAGTAAGCCACGCATCCATGCTCCAGCAGGCACGCTAATCGCTACTGCTGAGGATACACTAACCAGGGCTGAGGCGAGCTTGGAACTGTTAAGACCAACGAATTTTGTCACCGCCCTTGGCCCTGTCATGCTGGCACGGGTGCGAGAGGCCGGCACAGTAGAAATTGCTGGTCCAGATTCGCTGGCTGAAATCAGAGCTGTAACAAACGCAATGCTTGATCTTGGGTGCTCCTTAGCCTTGGTGGATGGCGCACTCGACCGGGTAGGGTCAGCCGCCCCCTGCGTAACAGACGCTACCATCGTCGCCACTGGGGCCACTGTCGCCAACACCAGGCGCCGCATCCTGATTAAGACGTTGCATGCTGTCTCGCTGCTGACTGCTCCCCTGGCTCAGCTGCCGGTTCGCCAGGCCGCTGAGAAATGCCTGGAATCAGGCACCGTTGGCTTCTGGCAGGCGGAATCGGGGTTACGATCCTCACGCTTTGAAAGTCTGCTCGGCCAGCAGGTAAGCATCTTGGAAGAGCTGCAAGATGCTACACATATACTCGTGCCAGGCGCTTTGACGGATAGCTTTCTGCACGAAGTGCTGCATTTCCCATGGCTTATGCGGACGCTGCCAGTAGTAGTCGTTCAAGATGGAACACACATTTTTGCCTCGCCTGAAGTATGGCAGCGTTTCCACCAACGGGGCGGACGGGTAGAGCTATACGAGCAGGCCAAGATACTGGCTGTTACTGTCAATCCCACAGCCCCGACGGGGGCGTCTTTCCCAGCCAGGGAGTTTGCTCGCGAGCTGGCTAGAGGGCTTGCGCCCATCCCCGTCTACGATCTTTTTCAAAACGATAGATCACCGGTCAGTCTCTTGGAACACAAGGGCTAGGCACGGAGGTGCAGCGACATGCTTAACCCATTTCTAGACGAAGATACACTGCGTTTATCCGGTTTCCAATACGTCTTGGGGTTGCTCGCCCCAGTTTCTCCCTACGGTCTGGCTGCCAAGCGTTCAATGCAGCCCTTTACTCCCGGGCAGGAACAGGCGTTAAGTAAAGAGCTCAACCTGCTTGAGGATTTGCTAAGACTCCGGCGTACTCAGATCAAACCATTCTCGGTGCTGGAGCATCTGCTTTCGCAGCTAACCGATTGGCGAGACGCCTTGCGACGCATGCTGGCGGGTGCTGTGCTGACAGATGTAGAGCTGTTTCAGCTGAAGCAGTTGCTTTACCTCTACCGCTCCGCGCAAACCGTCCTACAATCATTGCCGCTTCAGCTGGCATTTCCAGGGCTGAAACATGATTTCAGTGACCTCGAGCAGTTGCTCGATCCGGAAAAGTCAGGCAGCCTGTCTTTCTATGTCTCTGACGCCTACTCTCGTCGCTTGGGCAACGTCAGGCGGGAAGCACGCCGTATCCAGCAAAAGCGCCAGGAGCATGAGCAGGAACAGGACCGCCTGCTGGAGCAACAGGTGGGTCAACGCATGCTTCCCTCTGGGGAATGGATGATTAGCAAGTTTGATCAGAAGAAGCGTCAGCAGCTTGACCGTATGCCAAACCTTAAGGTCAGCCGCGAGACCTATACCGATATCTACTATGAACGAGAACTGACAGCCAAAGAGAGCGATTGGGTTGATGAGCTGAGGCAGCTAAAAGATGCTGAATTTCAGGAAGAAGAGCGCGTGCGGGAAGAACTGACTGTAGCTATTCGTGCTCGAGGCTCGGCTTTAAACGAGACAATCGCGTCTTTAGGCCTGCTGGACCTCACTTTGGCCAAAGTCCGATTGGCTGACCAACTCAATTGCTCCAAGCCACAAATAGCCGAGCTATCCGCGCTCGAGCTTTCCATTCGAGGTGGTAGACACCCTAAGGTTGAGCAGGAAGTGCAGCAGCGCTCCCGGCAGTTTACACCAGTCAGCTTGCGCCTTAAACCAGGGGTATCCATCATCACCGGCGCCAATATGGGCGGAAAAACTGTTACTCTGCGCCTGGTTGGGTTACTCTCGGCCATGGCGCAGTATGGCTTACTCGTGCCGGCCGATGAACTCACCACAGCCCTGTTTGAGGGCATCCGCCTGATTGCAGGTGAATATAGCGCTGATACCCCTGGTCTCTCGCGTTTTGGGTCAGAGGTTGAGTCTTTGCTGGATGTCTTGCCTTATGCTGACCAGGCTTGTTTGCTACTTTATGATGAGCTCGCCAGCAGTACCAACCCTGCCGAAGGGGCGGCTCTTGCCCAAGCCATCATTGAGTACCTGCTGGACAAGCGCAGTATCAGCCTGTTCACTACCCATTATGAAAGCCTCTCCCGCCTGGAGGGAGTTAGCCACTGGCAAGTCGTCGGCCTGAGCAAGGCCAATCAGGTTGCCTTGGCAGAGATCGTTACAGACAACCGGCGCAGCTGGCGCGAGCTGGCCGATTTAATGGACTATAACCTGCAGCCGGTTCCGCCCGGCATGCCTGTCCCGCGTGAAGCCTTACGCGTAGCCAAACTGATGGGCATGCCTGAGCAGGTAGCAGAACGAGCAGCTGAGCTGCTGGTCAGCAAGGCCGACGAGTATAAGAACTGACTGGAAGACCTGGAGGGAGGTATAGATTTGAGAGATAAGCTGGTTTTAGATAAGAGTTTGATAGACAAGGCTAGAGCAGCAGCCCAGTCCATAGCGCAAGATGTACAGGCCTTGATTGACGAGCATACCACCGTTGCAGTTGAACGCACGATAGTCAGGTTGCTGGGCGTCGATGGGGTAGATGCAGACGAGGCTCCTTTAGCTAACCGCGTAGTAGAGGACGTCGCGCGAGGTGGCGGCCTATCGCGAGGTGCGGCATATTTCCTGGTCAATGCCATGCTGGAGACAGGGCTTTCTTCGCAGCAGGTAGCTGAGCGCGTAGGTGCAGGAAGGTTGTCTTTGCACGAAGTGCCGAAGCGCCCCATGGTAGAGATCAAGACCAAGCTGGATGAGCTTGCGCAGCAGGCCTTAAGCCGCATCAGCAGCAATCGCCAGGACCGTGAGAATATGCTCTCGCAGCTTGGTCAAGGTGGACATCCCTGGTTGTATGTGATTGTAGCCACAGGTAACATTCACGAAGACGTGGTGCAAGCCCGCGCTGCCGCCAGGGCAGGAGCAGACATCATTGCTGTAATCCGCACTACCGGCCAGAGCCTTCTGGATTATGTCCCTTATGGTGCGACTACAGAGGGTTTTGGTGGCACCTACGCCACCCAGGAAAACTTCCGCATCATGCGGCGTGCCTTGGATGAGGTATCCGTCGAGCTAAACCGCTACATCCGCCTGGTCAACTATTGCAGCGGTTTGTGTATGCCAGAAAT
>JAWLDB010000127.1:0-8071 GCA_041686915.1 Bacillota bacterium | reverse complement strand
ACCTATTCACGCTCCAGAGGGATTGATCTTCGCATTATCGATTCTGCGATTCCCAATGTGGCGGAAACACCAGGCGCGCTGGCAGCTTAGTCCTGGCGTCGCCCTTAGCCGCGTTGACCTGCACCTGTGTAAGAAAGAGACTTTGAGAGAGGTCTGTCCCGCGCAGGTCCGAGTCCCGCAGGTCGGCGCCAATCAGATCTGCGCCGGTGAGGTCCGCACCTCTTAGGTCGGCAGCTATCAGGTAGGCCCCTCGTAGGTTTGCACCTCTCAGATTGGTTCTGCGCAAGTCCTTGCCTATCAGGTCCATGCCTAGTCCGAGTTTCTTCTGCCCCCCGGGGACAGCCTTCCGTTCTGGAGACAGTCCTGCTCTAACCAGTTCACTCATCTGGCGAAGCAAGGCATTGACTTTTTCCCGGTGATTTGCCAAATCCAACCCCATTAAGGCCTGGGAACTCAGGTTAGTGAAGCGCTCCGTCTCCGCGAGAGCAGCAGCGAGCTCGCCGTGGTCTGGAGAAGCTGCCTCAAACGTCATAGCTTCTGTTAGATACCAAAGTAGCTCGTACAAGTGCCGCATAATCACAAATGCCTCAAACATATTTACAGCCACATCAGAAGCTTGCCGCCAGTCTCTACCGGCGAAGGTGACCTGGGATACCTTCTGCCCTGCCCCAAGACAGTCGAAGGCGAGGCAGCCCTTCAGGCCTCTGACCAATAGCTCGCTGTGAACATCGCAGCTAAAGTCCGGTCGCAGGTTAATGCAAGGCTGACCGGCTGCCTTGTCAGCCGGAAAGCCATCTGTGGCTGAGAAGTACAATCCTACACAACACAAGCCAAAACAGTTGTCACAGTCGGCTTTCAGTATCACTGGCGGCGCTCCCTTCTTGCCCATGCGGGTGCCCTCACCACACGTCATCGCACAGTGAACAGGTAAGCTTCAGCCAAGAAGTTATCGTACACATCCTCAATATCCTGCACTTTTTGATAATCCTCACTAACAGCCTTGACCACGCTGTGCCAGAACTCATGGGATACAGGGTTCTGCGGATGGACGGTCAGTTCCCACTTGCCGGGATGCCGCTTGAGCACCTCAATGGCGGCTTGCTTGCCTATGCCCTTACGCCGGTACTTCTTCATCACAAAAAACTCTGACATGAACAGAGTATCAGGATCTTCTGAGACATAACAGTGTCCGCAGACCATGACAAACCCTGCCAGTCTATCGTCCACCTTGATAAAGTAGGCAAACCTGTTCCGCTCAGTCCAGTAATAATCGAGATAGGAATAGCCATAAAGCCCTAAGGCATTAACATCAGTACCTTCAAAGTCAGAGAAGTCGTATTCATACAGCTCAATCAGATGAGCCAGGATTAGCTTCTCGTCTTCTCTAACAGGTGTTATTTCCAGCTTCATTTTAGGCCTCGTTTCTACATCAAGTTTGAAACGGCTGCTTCTCTTGTTTACAGATCCTCATAATCGTGTCCTTGCCGGTAATCAGGGCCACAGGCAGACCTCCTGGTGGCTGCAGCCATTGACCGCTCAAGTAGATATTAGACAGGCTCTTCACCCGCCCGGTATGTGCCAGCTCCTTGCCACGCACGGTGGGAAGGAAAGCCATGAACGAACCCCGGTATGCGTTGCAGTAGCGCTCGAAGGTCTTGGGGCTTACGACATCAAGGATCTTGAGCTTGCCCTGCATCTGCGGGAATCTTGCCTCAATTGCACTAGCGACATGCTGACCTATCCTCGACTTCTCCTCACGATATGCCTGTTTATCTACTGCTAGGGCGTGCCAGAAGTCATAGTCTGCATGGAACTGATTGATGCTGCAGGTGATTAACAAGTGGCCCTCGGGAGCAAAGGCAGAGTCATGCTGATAGTGGGTCATGGCCAGATGGTCTACATCAGTGCCGTTAATCGTAAAAGGCGCTATAGGAAAGCGCAAAGTGCGTGGTACGTTATCCAACCTGCCTTCATATCCCAAGGCTACCCGTACTTCCGAAGCCAATGGGTAGTCTTTGGGGTTGCTGTACCTCTTGTCGAACTGGGGATCCGGGTAATCACCTTTGAGCAGGCGCTCATAGAGCACATTCGCGTCACAAGCTGCAATGAAGTAATCCCCATCAAAGGCCTTGCCATTCTGGCATAATACGCGCGTGACCTTGTTGTGGTCTATGGTGAGCTCAACGGCCTCACAAGAGGATTCAATGATCCCTCCTAACGATCGGTAGCGTTCCACCATACGCATGGCGAGCGCTTTGGATCCGCCGTACGGGATAGAAGCTTGACCCTTGGTGAATGATGCCAGCGCGAAAAACACGGAAGACGCACTGTAACCTTCCGGCAAGAAGGAAGCAAGCGCTTCCCGCAGCGCAGGGTGTTTGAAGGACCTGGCATAGTCCTGCAAGTTGACCTTGCCGTATTTTTGCATAACCATACCTGCATCCTTCATGGAGAGCAGGAACTTGACCTTCTCTACCAACCCCATCATGTCCTGGGGCTTCCCCACTGGGATTTCGAAGGAATGCAGCTGCTTTATGGTCTTGCAGAAGTCGTTAATGGTGGGTTCGTCTTCTGGAGACAGCTCCAGCCAACTTGATCTCAGCCGCTCCAAATCACGATAAAGATGGACCGTGCCACTATCATGCTCGAAGGTGAGGAAGCTCTCCGGGTGGTAGATCTCGACGCCATCTAGCGCACCTACATCACACCATAGGTCATAGATTGCAGTGCCCTTTTTAGTCCCAACAAGCCAATGAATGCATCCGTCAATGTGATAGCCCTGCCGGTCCCAACCAGTGCACTCGCCACCTAGAGTATGATGCTTCTCCAAAACAACACTATCAAAACCATTCCTCTGTGCGAAGATACCAGCCGTTAGGCCAGCGATGCCGCCCCCAATGATTACTACCCTTTTCACGTTCTACTCTCCCCCACCCCATTGATTTCCTTAAGTTATCATAACTGATAGATGGATCAAATAGAAGCGGCGGGACATCGCGGATGACTAATATTGCCGTTAGTCAACTAAACAAGGTGGCCGAAATAGCCACCCTGATTGCTTACGCTAAGCAGTAGTACCACGCCTACCCGCTTATAGCATGTGACATTTTTTGCATGAGCTTTGCGTTTGCCTCAAGCATCTTCCTGTAGTAAGCATCGTATGATGGACTCAGCTTTCTCATCATCGGAATAAACACATCATAGTATCCACTTGTTTCTCCAAATTTGCGGAACAAGTCCATGAGCTGTGCCATTGCTGAGTTCTGATACTCACTTGTGTTCTTGAAATCAAGATACTGAGCGATACTGTCCTTGTTGTTTTCCCAAAAGGCATCAAAGTCGGCATATGCACTCTGTATGTTGACACTTACTTCCTTGATATCTTCTTCGTCCATTTGCTTATCAGCATCATCGAGGAAGGACTGAAGTTCCGCCGGTACGTCGATTGGTTCTACATCATCAAGGAACTTAACAATCTTACTAAACAGTGTTTTCTGTTCATCCGTCATAAGAGGTTCATTCAGAAACTGACCAAAATGAAGACTGAGGTATTTCCCATAGTAGCCTGGAAATATGGCTAGAAGCTTTTGGCCAATTGTGCACTGTTGTTCCAACAAGTTGAGACTCGCCTGAATATCAGCAACATCAACGCCATCAATCAACTGGTCCATCAGTTCAAGCCGAGCCAGCTTGGCCTTTGCCTGCATCTCTTTAGCCTGCTTTATCAATACAAGGGCATGCTGCTTATCACTACTTTCAACGACCTGCCTGACTTCATCCGTACCCAAGTCCAACCTTCTGAGCAAGGCAATCTCTTGAAGACGGGATACATCAGAATCAGAGAACTCCCTATATCCGTTATCACTCACTTTTGGGGATATCAGACCCTTAGACTGGTAGTACTCAATTGCCTTTTTGGTCAAGCCTGTCTGTTTACAGACTTCACTTACCTGCATATATGACACCTCCTAGTGTCAGGTTAAAGTATCCCCTTGGGCGCTAGTCAACTGCTTCCGCTTAAGGATTGCAGTGCGGACATCGTCCTGGATCTGCTTTCATGATACCGTTCGGATACATTCTTTCCTGCGTATAGCCGCACCTCCGACAAGTATATATGTGCGCAAGACTTAAGCGGGTTGGGAAACCACACCACTCGCAAGGAAGACCTTTCCTGTCTTCTATCAGTTTGAAGCCCGGGCAGGAGCATTTGGGACATAGATTGCATATGTTCGTGACCAGATCTCTGGTGGCAGCTTCGATGTTCTGCATGCGGGTGGGATTGTACATCGCCCGCATATCGGTTTCAATAGTGATTTCCCCTGTATCGGACTTGCTTAAAGCACTCAAAACGGCATGCTCCATCTGCTCCTGCGATGTTATGCCTTTAACCATTTCTACTGGTGTACCCGCATGCTGTTTGCCCTTGACGACAACACCGTGTTCTGGGAATCCCGCTGTCACTGCGAACTGATACGCTTCTAGATAGTTGGTAACAGCCCTCTGACTGAAGTTAGTCCTTGTGGTTCCTGCTACACCAATAATCTCCAGAGAGTTGAGTTTGTCAATCATCAGCACGATCTCACGATTATAGGGCAGGAATGGCGAAGCCGGGTGAGGACCAAAGGTGCCCTCGCTAGCAAAACCTAAGGTAAGACCATGTTGGGTCATGGCACTCTCTGCTTTTGCCCTGGCAGCCTCGAGTTGATTGCCTCTACGAGCTATGTCACCAGTAAAGGTGCCAAACAGGTCGGAGTTGAAGCCTTCTGGAACTATGATCTTTATGTCCAACGCATCTTCAAGAATAGGTGAGATCACCCGTTCTTTTGCATGCATCGTCGCAAGTACTCCTGCTCGGCCCTTGAAGAAAGCCGGAATGACCTGATCGCTATCCACCTATGCTCTCCACCCCCATTAGGCAAATGAACTCTTAACAATGCGACGGCGTTACTATCCTAATCATTTGGCGAGGTCCAGGGAGACTATGTCTCTCGTTGGCCAGAACTCGTATAAGTGAATGTTTTCTACCCTACCTTTGAATGCCTTAAACTCTTCTGAGATGATTGGAACGGCTGAAAAGATTGCTTTAGGTTCATCAATCAACATAGTTGTATGTGGCGTCCAATTGAAGCTATCGCTATCATAACCAACCATAACGCATAGAAATTTGTTCTCCATGTTGGCCTCCCAAGAAGACTCTTCGTTTGTATACGCACCAGGCAAGCCACGAACCCACAGGTTAGAACCGCCTAACGTTTCTCTGTTACGGACATTATATCTGGCAACTACGGGACAGACAATCTCAGAGCCTCTGGATCCGTAAACCGCCGTTAATACCAGGAACCTGTCATAGTGATGTTCATTCCGGCAATACAAACCGCCATCGTTGTGTTATGCTTTGTAGCATTCTGGTGTTCTATAAGGTATTGATAGTGAAGGGAGGCTTGCCGAATGCAAGAATGGTCGCAGTGCACGGCGACAGCAGAGTCAGTTGTGAGGGAATACGCCCATATGGTTTATCGGCTAGCCTTCGCACAGGTTCGTTCCAAGAGTGATGCCGATGACATATTTCAGGAGGTGTTTCTGCGCTATGTCAGAAATGATCCAAGCTTTGCGAGTGAGGAACATCGCAAGGCCTGGTTGATCCGGGTGACGCTTAACTGTGCGAGGAAGTATTGGGCGTCGGCCTGGCGCCGCCGCACAGTGCCGCTAGACGACTGCTACAGTTTTTCGATGCCGGAGGAATCGGGACTGGACGAGGCGCTTAGAGTCCTCGCTCCTAAATACCGGGCGGTGGTCCACCTGTTTTATTACGAGGGTTACTCTACCGCTGAGATTAGCAAGGCCCTCGACATTAGGGAATCCACGGTCAGAACCCAGCTCACAAGGGCGAGGGCGCAGCTATCTAAGATTTTGAAAGGGGAAAATTGATGCTTGAGAAAACATATAGGAGCATGAACGCTCAGATCGAGCCGGGTCAAGAGCTGATTAACGATACGATTGAGCTGATGCGGCAACAAAGCAGGCACGTTAAACACAAAACCAGGCCAATGTTGCGCCGACCAATAGTTGCTGCAGCGATGTTCGTTCTGTGCATTGTTCTGGCAACGCCGGTGCTGGCAGCGAATGTTCCCGCTATATACCACCTCATGTACCTGGTGTCGCCGGACGTTGCCCAGTTCTTTGCTCCAGTGCAAAAAGCATACGAGGACAACGGCATCCGTATGGAGGTGGTCTCTGCCTATATTCACGACAGTACAGCAGAGATATATGTTACGCTGCAAGACCTGACTAGTGACCGCATTGATGAGACTACTGACCTGTTTGACAGTTATTCCATCAACCGGGCGTTTGACTCAGCTGCAACTTGTCAGCTTGTGGGATATGAAAAGGAAACCAAGACAGCAACGTTTCTCATCCGGCTAACAGAGTGGGGAAATCAGGACATTGCGGGGAGCAAGCTCACCTTCTCCATACGTGAGTTCATCAGCCGCAAGACTTCGTTGGAAGGGGTAGCGGTTGGCATCGACCTTGGGGCAGTGGGTGAAGCTGAAGCTGTGCAAACAGTAGATGCACTCGGCCTGAGTGGCAAGAATATAGGCTCGTTTGCAGGAGATTCGGGCGGTCATGTTATGCTAGTGCCAGGGGACACTCTATACACCCCCACAGAGGGCCTTGAGGTCACCGCAATTGGCTATGTAGAAGGGATGCTACACATCCAGTTGGCAACCTCTGAAAAGCTTACTCTGGATAATCACGGGTACTTCTACCTCGTCGATCAAGACGGTAATCAGATTCAAAGTGATTACAGCGTATCCTTTGCTAAAGGCTTGGACAGCGATGCTAGAGTGGACTATCAGGAGTTCGTGTTTGACATTGCACCAGATGAGATTGAAAAGTATTCGCTCCGCGGCTCCTTCTGGACAAGCGGCCTGCGAACCGAAGGCAGCTGGAGGGTAACATTTCCTCTTCTCGTATCTGAGTAAGCTATAGATGCGAAAACGGATGATAAGCGATGCACTTATCATCCGTTTTTGGTTGCAGCCTCTAAAACCGTTATCTCCAGAATGAACCTTTCTGCTGCCTTGATATCCTTATCATTCGGATGCCCTTGTGACAACCTACCGATGATATCAAAGATTTTCTTATTGGTGAACTCGCTTGCTACAAAGCTCCCCTTACATGCGAAACTTCCTCTAGTTACTGCTCCCTTTGACTGCAAGAGACTAATCAAGCTATTGTTGTAGAATTTCATCCCAACTCCACTGGTTGAGAACACAAAAACATTCTTGCCTGCTAGACTCAGCTTATCAACTAGTCCAAATAGCTTTGGTGAGAGGCTTTCCCTATACACTCCGGACCCGAACCCGATCAGATTGTAGCCTTCTACGTTGATATCGCTAGCATCCCTGATGTTGACCAGCATACAATCGGTCTTTGCAGCAAATACTCGCGCGATTTTCTCGGTGTTGCGCTTGTAATCAGAACAATAAACAATCAAGGTTCTCATGAGTTCAGATCCCTTCACTCAAATCTCTAATCCATATTATACCACTAGGCACTCTCATGATAAAGGGCTGGGGGTTGTCTTCATGTCTAAGCTTGTGCCGCTTGCACTTCCACTAACCAACGTCGAATAAGTACAAACACCAATCGTTGTGAAGAGTATGTCGATCCCGACACGAACTAGCAGGTCAAAGTCAAAAGCCATTATTGTGAACAGGAATACATGGTTCATCAGCCAGTTTACTCCAAAAATAACAGCTCCAAAGAACAAGGCCTTAGACGCTGTTGATTTCCCATTGCTTCCTGATTGCATCAGGATATAGATGATTCCTATCCATAATCCCAAGCCTAGTGTCCAGAAAAACGTTCCTGCGGGGTTCTGGCTATATGAGGAGCTTATCTTTAGCACTGTGTAAGCAAAGTACCTGCCGACAAAGTAGGACAGAGCTATGATGAAGACTGGCAAGGCACTTCTCTTGTCTTCTTGAATCCGGTCAGTTCCCGTGACTATACCCAGCAAAACACCAGATAAGAGAAAAGAGATAAAGTCGGGTAGACCCATCAAGAA
>JAWLDB010000126.1:0-8092 GCA_041686915.1 Bacillota bacterium | reverse complement strand
ATCGATTTTTCGGAGTACATTTCCAACGTGAACCTCCTTAAGTATTCAAACAGACGCAATGCAGTAGAGATCCACGTCTATGATATAAAGGAGGTCTACATCGGTATAGAACAAGCTACGTTTGTTCGTGAAGATAGGTGCTTTCGTATAAGCTACGCTGTTTATGCCGAGGACAGCCGACTTGGTGGGTTCTCAGACGTGGTGGAGATACTAATATCCGTGGCTGATGGAAAGCTGGTTGTTGCTGACTGGTACATAGTGCGTGGCTCCGGGATCAGTTCCTTTGATGAGAGCTACCGTCCTAATACAACTATTAGTTCTCCGGATGTGTGGAATAATGAGGAGTTTGTTAAGTCACTATTCAAGAGGGCCGGTATAGAGTAACTCGTAATCAGCGAGCAAGCAACAGGCCGCACCGAATATGGTGCGGCCTGTTTGTCACCCTAGATTATTTACTAAGCACCTGTTCAGTGGTCCAGGTGATGTACCCTTTATCATCGACGTGACGCATCAGATGCCAGGCAACCGGTGTGCCGTCCTGCTTGAGTGAGCCGAGATAAGCTTCCGAGCCATCATTACGGATCCAGTATCCCGGCATCATATCACCGACGGCTAGTTGCTTATCAATGGTACGCATCTTGGCGAAAAGGAATGAGTGCGCGTAGCCTCGGTCACCGTTAAACGGAGGGACCTGTCCCTGACTCAGGGCCGGATTGTCCTGTGTACCATAGAACAGCCAATCAGCCTGCTCCAGCTGCAGGGCAGTGCTTATGGCTGAGAGCGAGTGCCTTAGTTGCTCTCTGGCTTCTGCGGTTGCAGCGGCCTTTTGCTCCTGCTCTTCCCGATAGGCTGCTTCCACTTCCGGCGGATTGGGCCAGCGTAATACATTGGCGGATACTTCTCCTGGCTGACCAACTACTTGCAAAGACCTGCCTTCAGCCACTACGAACCCCTGTGGGAAGCTGAAGGAGTCTCTTTCGCCTGGCGCAGTCAACTGCCAACTGCTTAAGATGAGGTCCCCGGTCCTGCTGCTTACGGCCATCACTTCTTTGTATGGTTCCAGCGACATCACAGCCAGCTGCACAGAGTGGGGCCGGGGGGAAAATGCCGTTTGTTCATCTGCCGGCAGGGCAGCGATCTCGGACTGGGTGTACCACTTCAGCACCGACTTGCCGTCCGCCTGCACTGCCTCGCATGCCTGCACGTGCACCTGCCTACCAGCCTCAAGCACGAACCCTTCCGGGAAGTAGAAGATTTCTTGTCCCTTGAAGGGCTGCATAGACATCAACATCCAGCCGGTCATGTCCACCGGTTTGTTGGTGTTGTTCTTAAGCATCAGGTCAGTGTAACCAGTAAACTGCACGTTGAACTGCCCCGAAATAGCTGCCTGACGCTCCTCGCTGATAATGGAGACGCTTTCGTCCCTGCGCACCGCCAAACTGGCTCCAAACCATTCTGCCAGAGGGCTCAGCGTGACTATTGTGGTATGCTCCACCAGACGGGGCGCCACGGGAAGACTTCTGGCTTCCCCGTTGACCAAAGCGTCCGTCTTGTCCAGCCACAGCTTGACGGTCGTTGCACCCTTGCTCATGGTAACTGAATGTTCCCGGCCGTTCCAATAGACGTCTGCACCGAGCGATTCGAGCACCTGCCGGAGTGGCAACAGAACGGCGTTGTCTGCTATCAGCGGTGCCTGGGCAAATTCGAGCGCCTGATCATCCAGACGGTAGGCCGGTGGGATTTTCGCCAGTTGCCTGTCGCGTTCGCTCATCTGCACCTGAACAGCCGCCAGGTTGCCGTGGTGCTGCCCAAAGAACAGCGTTGCGGTATTTGGCGTACCTTCTGCAAAGGCGAAGACAACTCGCGTCTCGTCATACTCGGGTAGATAGCTGAGGATAATCCTGTAGGGTACCCCTTCTGCTGTCTCGCTACGAAACTCTCCGGTCATTACCGGGGTATCGCCATATTGCCTCCACGATCCGCTTGCTTCGAAGGTAACAGCCCCCTGCTCGCACTGCACTGTTGCCTTCACCTGGGCTGATCCGTCCGGTGAGACTCGCAACTCCAGATCCACTTGACCGGCCTCAGCCAGGGCAGAACGCGGGAAACCAAGGTAATTAGCCAAGCTGTCACCTGGTCTGCTCGCATCTTCGCCTGGGTCATAGTTTGCGTGAAACGCTTGCGTCACCTCGTCAGCCTTGGCCATGGCGCCGGGCCAACCTGCGCTCACCAGCAGTAGGGCTAGCAGCGCAACCAATACCTGTTTCCCCGACTTCCTCACAACATCACCTTCCCTTTGCTAGACTTTTGGGCGTCGGCGCCAGTTTATACTGCGCTAGCCCATCCATACTTTCCCATACGTATTAGTTCCTTGGAAGTTGCACCCAATCCTGCAACAAATCAGGCTTGAACTCCAGGAGATAACAAAAGCACGGCTCGCGCCGTGCTTTCATCTATCAACCTATTTATCTATAACCTTCGGGATGTCGAAGGCAACCTGTTCAAGCTCTTCGAGCACCACCATGCTGCCCAGCTGCAGTGCGTCGAACTCAGGGCGTGGGGGGGAGTTAAACTTAAGAGTAATGCCCGCCTCGGTGTGCTGCAGTTCAGCCCGCAGGCGTTCACCCTGTTGACTGACCAGGGCAGCTTCCAGCTTACCCTTTGAGAGACTCCCAAGCCCATCCCAGACGAGGTCTACTTCGGTCGTGTCCGGTCTCTGGCGAATTTCCCCGATGCTTATATCCCCAGCTGAGGTAGAGAACTTGGCGCCCTGCTCAAGCGGCAACCGCGCATCCAGAGGCTCCAGACCAGTGCGCCAGAACCCGCGCAGGATGAGCTTGATGGTGCGATCTTTGGTAGCGGGGAAGTAGTGCTCATAGCCCGACTGATCCGAGCCGCCGCCACCTATCGGGTCCAGTTTCTCGCCTGTCTCGGTTTCCATGAGCCAAATAGGAGAGGCTGTCAGCTTGGGCAAGCCTTCACGGCCCTCCGGCGTGTGGTGCTGCACGGTATAACGTAGCATCGTCCGCAGAGGTGAGAACTTGACCTCCTCAATCTGAATGGTGACGTCTTCATACTCCAAGGTGCGGTCAAGCTTAATAGTTTCCACTTTATCGTCGGTTAGCGTTTGTACCGGGAAGGTTATATCCCAGCTCAGTGTCGGTTTCCATTCCCTTAGCTCGGCCGTTAGGGTGAGCTTCTTTCTTGTCCAGCGGGGGAGAGGGTCCATGCGGGCCATCACATACAAGCGGCCTTCCTGCTGGTTGTAGTGGGCTTGGCTAGACCTGGGGTTGAACCCTGGTGTAAACCCCGACCCGAGCGTCAGTTCCCAGTCCAAGCTACTATACTTGCTCCACAGCTCATATAGCAGGGCCGGGTCATCGCTTTCAAAGACGAAGGCCACCACCGTCTCCAGGGCATCTGAACAGGCAGCCAGTACCGTTAAAGTGATGCCGCCCTGGGTTTCAGATATGCCCAGTTCCTCTACCAATCCTGCTTGATAGGCCACATTCAGACCATAGCCGCTGATGAAACCTGTGTATGTGTCGCCAAGCACCGGCAGCGATGCAAACGCCCGCGCTAAGAGCGGCATCTGCAAGCTGGAGAGCAGCAGGGTCATGACCAGAACAGCCGCCACCAGGCCGGCGCTCTTGACGGTAACTCGCCGGGGTCGGCGAGCAGTAGCCAATATCTGCTCTGCATTCGGATTAGGTGTACTATCTAAACCTTTGGCCAGCCAATTCTTGAAGTCGAGTTCCTGCAGATCAGGCTTGTCGGTATTCTTCAAGCGAATCCACCTCCGTGAGTCTCTCTTTCAACACACGCATTCCTTGATAAAGCCTTGTCTTGGCAGTGCTGAGGGGAACGCGCATGACCGAGGCTATCTCATCAAGGGGCAGGTCCAGCCAGTAGCGCAGCAGGATGGCTTCACGCTGATCCTGGGGCAATTGCTGTAGACAGCTGTGCACCAGCAGATGATCTTCTACGGGTGCGGGCGGCTCACCAGCTTCCGGCAGCATCTCCTGGGGGAGAGGGGTCACCCGGCGCTGTCTGAGCACAGCCTTAGCTTCATTCAGCAGTATCCTGGTCAGCCAGGTCTTGAAGTACTCAGGACGCCGCAGCTGCCGGATGCCGCTCCAGGCCTTGAGCACTGTGTTCTGCCAGACATCCTGGGCGTCGTGCTGTCTGCCAACAATCCCTAGACCCGTCTGATACAGCTGCTTTTCTAGCGGGTTGATCAGTGCCAGAAAGGCAGCCTTGTCGCCCCGCCTGGCCCTGTGCACCAACTCCATGTCTTCCATGCGCGTCACCTCCTGTGCTTCGCCTGCTTGTGGCGTAAAGTCTTGCGAGATTTCACCTATTAGATGAACCAGGTCAGCAAAAAGTTTGCCGTACCCCGGAGATAATTCCAAGCTTATCATAGCAGAAGACTCGAGTACGCGGACTCCCGGTCCGAATGCAAAAATGGGGCCCTGCAATCCCGCTAAGAGACTGGAATAGTGGGTGGAACAAGCACACATTGGGGGCCTGTCGAGTAGGATGATACGTGACTTGGCAGAAGCCAGGAAGGGGAGGATAACATGGCAGGCAAAGTCAAAAAGGTATTCCCCGGTGGCAACACTGGGTACGGGTTCCATTCCTTCTACGACTACATAATCGCCCCCGATGCTAACTATAAATTCGTACTCAAAGGTGGCCCGGGGGTAGGCAAATCCACCTTCATGCGCTGGATTGGCCAGCAGATGGTGGAGAGAGGTTTCGACATTGAAGAGCATTACTGTTCCTCAGACAATGGTTCGCTCGACGGCGTGAAGATCCCGTCCATCGGCGTGGCATTGCTCGATGGCACAGCGCCGCACGTGGTTGACCCGAGATATCCGGGTGCCGTAGACACCATCATCCATCTCGGTGACTACTGGAACGAGGCGGGCATCCGCAAGAACAAGCAAGCAGTACTTACAACAACTGAAACTACCAGCATGTGCTTCCGACGGGCCTATGGTTACATGCGCGCAGCTAAGAACTATAACGACGAGTTGGAAGCTCACATCCGTGAGAACAAGGCGTTAGACATCGCCGGCCTAAACCGCACTGCAGCAGATATCAAGAGCTGCATCTTCGACAAGGTTCCGGTGAAGGCGACTGCCCCCAGCGAGCGTCATCTCTTCGGCAGCGCAATCACACCTAAGGGTTGCGTCAACTATCTGTCCACCATCGTGGGCGACCTGAAGTGGCGCGTATTGTTGCACGGTCGTCCTGGAACCGGTCGCACTACCATTGTGGAAAAGGTGATGCGTGAGGCCCTGGAGCGCGGTTACAGCGTAGAAGCTTACCACTGCGCCCTCGACCCGCAGCGCATTGACCATGTGGTGATTCCTGAGCTCTCCGTGGCGATCATGAACGCTACCGAGCCGCACGGGTACACCGCAGCACCTGGCGACCTGGTGATTGACACCATGCAGTTTGTAGATATGGGTAAACTGGCCCAGTGGGACGATGACATCTGCCGGCTGAACCAGCGCTATCATGAAGCGCTTGACTCGGCTATCAGCTTCATCGCCCGCGCCAAGAAGACCCATGACGTGCTCGAGAAGGCCTTCGTTCCGAACATGGACTTCGACGCAGTTACCATTCGCCGCAACCAGACCTTGGCTCGCATCCTCGAGCTGGCGGACGAGGTCAAGGCGCAGGCTGCGAATAACAACGACTAGGGTGTACGGAATAGGGATATGAAAACAGGAGAGGCGGCGGCCTCTCCTGTTTTAATTACCGAACATTATGTTTCCGACGCCAATACGATAACGGGACAAACGGGGGGTCATAGTGAAACCGAGGGGAGCGAGTTGCGCCTGAGCCACTCGGCTAGAGCAGCTTCAGATAGGGTCCCCTCCGCTATCTGCAGCATTACGTCAACCACTTCGGGTTCCGGCGCCTCTATGTCATAACCATTAACGGCAAGAAACACGTACATTGCCATAAATCCTACGCGTTTGTTACCATCGACAAAACAGTGGTTACGGGTCAGGCCATGTCCCAGTACTGCGGCCAGCATGAAGATGTCCGCTGACGGCTCGTGTAACCAGTAGTTGATGGGGCGAGCCAACGCAGACTCCAACAGCCCGGAATCACGCACTCCATAACGTCCTCCGTGTTCCTGCATTTGCCTGGTATGAATAGCTTCAATGACGGGCCTACTCAACCATCTCGGCTTCTTCATAACCTACTTTGCGAGCTCTCGTAGAGCGTTCCTGTATTTCTTGGCGCCTCTCTCGTAGACAGCCATGGCCTTGTCAAAATCCGGGTCGTAGGGAGTAATCAGTATGCCCTCAGGAGTCTCCGACAAGAACACCTCATCGCCCTTATGGAGATGAAACCGCTCGGCAGTTTCTTTAGGGATGGTTGCTCCTATAGAACCACCCATTTGGCGCAGAACAATCCTCTTGGCCATATAAACACCTCCCAACCCATTGTACCACGATGTAGCACTTTTATGCTACATCGTGGTATGGACTTTACCGTGAGGGTATCAAAATCAACTCTTCCTGTGGTGCAATCAGGTACTCTGCACCGTCTGCGGTGACAACCGCCATCTCCTCAACGGAGATCAGCTTCTCACCCTTACCATACGATCTTTCCTCTTCCCAAGCAAAGAAGCCATCAAAGGCAAAGGTCTGACCTGGACGCAGTACGCGCAAGGAGTCAGGCGGTGCAACCTCTCTTTGCCCGCCGGTGAGGGCAGGGCCGATATCATGGGCCCAGTATCCGACCGGATGCCCGGTACCCCACTTGACCAGACCTGATCCTGCCTGCTGCATCCACTCACGCTGTGCCTTATCCACGTCGTAGCCGCGTACGCCGGGCTTCATCGCCGCCAGGGCTATGCGGTGCCCCTTTTTGGCCATCTCAAATTTGTACAGTGCCTCGGGTGGCGCTTCGGTCTGTCCGGGCTCCAGTACATAGGCGAAGCGCTGATAGTCTGTGCACCAGACTCCGAACACCTTGATACCAAAGTCCGTCTGGATAAAGTCCCCCGGTAGGATCACTTTGTCTGTCGGGCCAGCGTGACCACGCGGGAAGCCGGAGTTGACGTTCGGATTTTGGTCTGGTGACCAGCCATCCTCTACCCCTAGTTCTGCCATCCTGTCCTTGATATAACGGGCTACGTCACAGTCGCGGGTGACGCCCGGGATGACCTGGGCGTAAGCCTCCTGCTGCAGCTGCACGGTTAGTTCCCCAGCCTTGCGCATAATCTCAACTTCCTCGGGTAGTTTGACGGACAGCCACTCGAGCACCAGGTTCTCAGAGGAGACAAGCTTGCCACTCAGCTCGTCGCCTAACGCCTTCTCCAGTTCAGTGCGCTGGCTCCAGGATAGGCCATCGGCGACATTGCGCGGGGATGAGTTGATGGCAATTTGCTTAGGGTTAGCCGTCTGCAGTTGCTCTGCCAGCACTTCCCACACCTTGGCTGGCTGGTCGAGGGCAATCACCTCGTCGTGGAGCCCCAGGTCCTTTAGGCCTATAGCCTCTCCCCAGGGGCTGATGGCGATTGACCTCACTCGGACGTCCTGCAGAAGAAACAAGAAGGCAGCGGTGCCGCCGGCATTCTCGCCGCCAACGTGCATAGCCAGTGGATCATTGGCGTTCTCGCGGCAGATTACTACCCAGGCGTCTACACCTGAGAGTCTCATAGCTTGGGGCAGCAGCTGCGCTATTCTCTCTTTGCGCATTTTCGGCCACGGGTTCAGCTTAGGGTCAAATGGTAGTTGACTATCCATTAGTTCATTCCTCCTCGTTGTTGTATCAGGTTATCTGTTTGATTATTATACAGTTTCCGCAAAAGCTCAGATATCTCCTGTTTTGAGTTCACAGATGGGGAGGATTTGGCCAGCATGTTCAAAGAACTCATGTGAAAAGGACGATGCACTGCTGCGGCAATGTATTGCTGATAGAATAGGCATGAAAAGAGTGGGGGAGAGGTGTAGATATATGAGAGACTCAAAGCTAATAATCGTCACTGGCATGAGTGGCGCTGGTAAGTCGACTACTTCTCAGCAGCTGGCCAAGCAGTATGAGCAAAACAATGTGCCGTGCG
>JAWLDB010000125.1:0-8141 GCA_041686915.1 Bacillota bacterium | reverse complement strand
CGAGCTCTCCTGCTGCTGCAGCAAGAAGCACGACTGCTGCTGCGAGTAATCACTAAACCATATATAATAAGGCTGGGCCCGCGGGTTCCAGCCTTGTTTTTCTGTCCTGCCATAGCTGATCCCGCGGCGTGCCGTGGGCTACGGTTGGTCTTCTTGGGTAGGGACGGAACATGTTCCGTTCGCGGCGGGCGAGCCTCTGTCCGTCTTAAAGACACGGGCTATGTCTCGCCTACGGAGAAACCGGGCCAGGACCTTCGGACAACAACCCCAATCTTAGGAGGTGTCCCTATGTCACAACTCGAACGCCGTCTAATCGAAATCCACGACTACGACCCCGTCTGGCCTGTTATCTTCCAGGAACTCGCGGTAGTTTATAGCCAGACACTGGACGACCTGCTACTGGGTGTCGAGCATGTGGGTAGTACATCTGTTCCCGGCCTATCCGCCAAGCCGGTGATCGATATTGACCTGGTGGTTGACCAGGGCCACCTGCAAGCTGCCATCGAGCTGCTAACCGCCTTGGGCTATGAGCACGTGGGTGACCGCGGTATAGCAGGGCGGGAGGCGTTTGACTACCCGGATGATGTGCCTTTGGACGGCAGTGGCAGAGCGCGGCCGCGGCACAATCTTTATCTGTGTCCAAGCGACAGCCCGGAGTTGGCCCGACACTTAGCCTTCCGCGACTATTTGCGTACTCATCCTGAGGATGCCACAGCTTACGGAGAACTGAAGAGGCAGCTGGCGGGACTGTACAAGCATGATATAGAGGGCTACTCTGCGGCTAAAACCCGTTTTATTGTCGGCATACTAGAAGCAGCCCTGCCCGAGCAGAGCTACAATCCGGCAATACCTATATACATATTGGATTATGATCCGGTCTGGGCAGAGACGTTCAAACGCATGGCAGAAGTGGTGCGTGCCGACCTAGGCGACCTGATGCTGTCCATCGAGCATGTGGGCAGCACCTCCGTGCCAGGGCTGGCTGCCAAACCGATCATCGATTTGGATGTGGTAGTGGCAGAGCAGGACGTCCCCTTGGTCATTGAGAAGCTGCAGAAGCTGGGCTACATACATCGCGGCAATAGGGGGATCGAGGGTAGGGAGGCTTTTGAGCGGGAAGGGCTTGACGTCCCCAGAGATGGCAAGGGCACGCTTTGGATGGTGCATCATCTCTACGTGGTCACGCCAGATAGCCCGGAACTGCGCAAACATCTGGCTTTCCGTGATTACTTGCGCAGCCACCCCGAGGCAATGCAAGAGTATGGGCGCTTGAAACGGGAGCTAGCGACTCGGTTTTCGCATGCACGTGTAGCCTATACCGATGCCAAGACAGAATTCATTGCGTCCATCATGGCGCAAGCTTTGAAGTAACAGGAGGGAGTTTACATGCAGACAATAGCCTATGGACACGGTCACAAGACTCTACGGTTGCCAGAGCAAGCTCACGTCGCACAGGGCAAAGAACTACCAGCCCTGTTCGATCCGCAGTTTGCCGTGCACTACTCCTTAACATTCCCGATAGGCTGTAAGCCCCTGGCGGGCCAGGTCAATCCCAGCAGCAAAGTGGTGGTGCTGGTTAGTGATTCCACTCGCCCGACAGGAGCGGATGTATTCATGCCAGTACTGATGCGTGAGCTCGAGACAGCCGGCGTACCAGACGAGAATATCACCCTGCTGGTCGCCACCGGAGCTCACGGTGTCATGCACGATGAAGAGCTGCAGAAGGTTGTGCCACCCGCCATCAGTGAGCGTTACCGGCTGATTGCCCATGACTGCTTTGATCAGGACAATCTCGTCAAGGTGGGGACTACTAGTCGTGGTAACGATGTCTGGCTGAACAAGCTGGCTGTCGAGGCAGATATGCGTGTGCTCACCGGCTCGGTCAGCATCCATCCTTTTGCCGGGTTCGGTGGTGGCCGTAAGGCACTCTTCCCGGGTGTAGCCGGGTACGACACCATCAGCCGCAATCACTCGTTACTGTTCCACGAGAATGCCAAGCCTGGCATACTGCAGGGCAATCCGGTGCATGAAGATTTCATGGAAGGCATCGCCATGGTCGGTCCCAAGTTCCTGCTGAACACAGTCTTGAATGAAGCAGGGGAAGTCGCCGCAGTGTTTGGTGGCGATGTAGAGCAGGCTCATGCTGCGGGAGTCCGAGCCGTGGAGTCTAGCTCGGGTGCTACTGTGCCGCAGTTGGCCGATACAGTTGTGGCGAGTGCCGGTGGTTATCCATATGACATCAACCTGTACCAGGCAGTGAAGTCCATGCAGAATGCCGCCCGCATTATCAAGCCAGGTGGGAAGATAGTGCTGTTTGCCGAGTGCGAAGAAGGGGTGGGGTCCGGCAAGTTTGAGCAATGGGCCACGCAGCGCCTGTCCTCTCACGAACTCGCAGCACAGCTCAGCCAGAAGTTTGAACTCGGTAAACACAAGTGTTTCTTTGTCTCCGAGATTATGGAGAAAGCAGATGTTTATCTCTGCTCCAACCTGCCCGATGAACTGGTCAAGAGCTTTGGTCTGAAGCCCTTCCGCGAGTTGGATGAGGTGGCAATCGAGGGTAGTGTGGTGCTGTTGCCGCGAGCGACGGCGACCTTGCCACGGGTGGAATAGCAGAACGCCTGATCTACTCGCCCATATATGTAGGGTCACGGCATGCCGTGTCCTGGCTCGTGCTGAGGCGGAGGTTAGTATGTTCTGCAGGCGGGTATGAGTGTTAATAAGTAAGGCTAGAAAGGGGTTTTGGATATTGAAACGGCCAGAAAAGGATAGTCTGCCTGACGAGTTTGACCTGTTTGATCAGGATGTGGACGATCAAGATCTGGGTGACGCAGATTGGGATGCAGAGAACTTCTATCGCGAAGTCCTGATGCCAGCCAGTATGCTGCGCAAGCTGGACGGTAGAGTAGACATGGTCTACCTGCTGGAAGGGCTCGACTACGAGGAGTTGGCAGCGATTGCGGCCTCAGTCACTGGTGAAGATGATGAGGTTGACCCTGAAGATTTGCCAGGCCTAGCCCACAAGCTGGTTGCCGCTGCCGGAGTCCGTATCTCCCATTTGGATAGCTTGGCCTACAACTTGTTGTCCCGTACCGTGCGCAGTGAAGGCGTACTGGCGGAAGAGTCTTCTGATGAGGAGACGCTCGAGCTGCTGCGACACTTGGGACTACTCTTCTCCGGAATATTGGAGGCGCAAGGCCTGGTGCTGGTCGTGCCTGCAGAGATAATGCAGCGGTATGGTGAACAGATCCTTAGTGCTGAGGCCCGGCAATCAGCTGAACGGAATGACAGGATATTGTCCGCCTGCCTCAGTGTACTTGATTACTACGGTGTACTTTCAATAAAGGGTTTGTTGGAGAAGCTTGAGTCGGTAGGATGTAAGGTGACAGCTGAACAGCTCGACCAACTCTCCTGGGTTGCTCAGGCCCACGGCTACATGTATTACATAGACGTTGACGTGGTGCGTCACCCGGGTGCCGATGAGTTCGAGTGGATTTTGGCGGAGCAGAAAGCACGTCCCAAGTTGCCCTATGCAAAGCTGCCTGCAGATCTGCTGGCTGAAAACCCGGCGGGCCTGACCAAGCGGCCAGCATATGCGGCGTTTGCAGAGCACCTGCTCCGAAATGGTACGGCAGATGACGATGTTACGCTGATGCTCGAGACCGTAGATGGCGGCTTCAAGAATGGTCAAAACCCGGTAGGGGTGCTGGAAGAGCTAACCCTCTTCATCTGCGGGGATCCGGAGGATGAAGAGGAAGACGAAGAGGATAATGCCGTGTTGGCTGGGGCGTATGCATTCCTGGATAGGATGCTTGATGAGACTCCTGTTTGGTATCTGAAAGGGCACACACCCGCTGCTGCTGAGAGACGGGGCGTAGAAGTTGAGCCGCTGGTAGATCGAGATATGTTTGATGATGACGAGTTCTTCGGTGATGAGTACCCACTAGATGAACCGTTGGACGATGATGACGACGACTTCATGGACTTGGATTACTTGCTTCCCAGCCAGGAAGCAGATTCGCCGCCTAGCAAGACAAGCAAGGTGGGTCGCAATGACCCTTGCCCCTGTGGCAGCGGGAAAAAGTACAAGAAGTGTTGCGGAAAAGCTGAATAGCTCAGATGGAGCCTGCTCGTCGTAGTAGGCCGTGCCCAATCCTAACAGGTCAAGGTCTGGCTCCATAAACGCAGGAGAGGCGTGCCTTGCGGCACGCCTCTTCGGAGCGCTGGCGTTAGGCCGCCAGCCACCTCCTCGTCCTGATCATCTCAAGACCACCCCCTTTACAGAGAGTAGAGTTAGCTCCCTCAACCGGTATCGGGGCCTTCTCCCAATGCTATCTTATATTGTGCCGACAGCTGGGAGTAGAGAACAGATGCGCTGAATAGTTTTTTACCCAAGCGTCCCGTGACTTACTCCTGCCAATCTGCCCCGGCCAGGTCACTGATCTCTTGGAGCAGGTCCTCTTCGGCATTAAAAGTGCCGCCTTCAAACAGCTTCCAGACCTGTCCGTCACGCATGCTCGCCCAGTATTGCGTGACTGTCCCATATGAACCCCTTTTTACCTTAAGCTTGCTTAGACTTTGTACTCGCCAGAGGTCAATGCTTGTCCATTCGTTACCCTGGCGTAGTACCAAGGTTCTATCTACTATCTCCGCGCGGGTGGACTCATGGCCCTTAAGAAACAGTACTTGCGCGCCAATTACCAGCACGACCAGCATTAGGAAGAAACTACCCGTCCACCAGCTACCCCGCTCAAACTCGTTGAACGCCGCCATCAGCACGCAGATGATGAAGAAGGCAGCCATGCCAATCACTTCGATGGTCTTGTCCTTGGGTGCAAAAGCTTTACTCTGCTGTTCGCTCTGGGGGAGGGACATCGGTTTCACTCCTTGCTGCGCTTCTACTGTTGCCTGTACATAACCGTGCCAGTGTTGTTCGTCTACCAGAATAATTCAATCAGCAGCGCGCCTTTCCTCTAGGCAAGTAATGGAATGCGCGGCGCGGGCCGCGTCCCACATGCCTCCGGCCCTATATAGGCAGAATGGCTCCGAAATGGAGCCCACCGCTCAGCGGCCATCTGATCTAGGGGAATGAAGCTCACCCCAAGGATGAACATAAGACTTCAGGGCGGTGCCCTGGGTCTTAGTCGTGTTTACTTTCCGACAGACTGCTGCAGGGCAGCTACGAAAGCGTCGTAGTTGGCCGGAGTAAGCATGATCTTTTCGCTTGCCGTCTCCAGCAGAATGGCCTTGCCCTTCAGATTATCTACATAGGCGGTGAAGTCACCGAACTCGGTCGAGGTAAATGCGCCAACACGCATCTTGCTATTATCCAAGCCGTTAACCTTCCTGATCTTTGGTAGCTCGTTGAGCAATCGGTAATCGATGATGTCGCTGAAGGCGATTTCGCGGTCGGTACCCTGTAGCAGAATTGCGCCCTTGTGCTGCACGTGGATGCCCGTTGCAGTCAGTTCCACCGTCATATCCAGGTTCGTGGTCATTACAACGAAGGCAAAGCCGAATGCGACTATAGCAATCACCGCACCTGCTATACCAACAATGCCTTTCCCTGCGGATTTGCTTTCCACCTTATCCCCTCCAAGTCAAACGTCCTATTTTGGCTTCCTAAGGTAATACGCAAAGTGGAAGGTAAGGTTGCGGTGCATCATTTGCACTATGTGCAGCTCGTACCACATACCAGTAGTTTCAGGCTTCCCGCTCATGCCGAGCACCTCTTCCGGGATTTCCGGCTCTGAACCTTCCCCTACTCCGGCAGCCCTTTACTGGTCAACGTGAACTGGCAGTAGCCCATGCTCTCTACCCAATGTTGTTCTCCGTTGTGTTCAATCAGCTTGCGGTACTCGAGGTAGAGCGACTGCTTCCCGGCACTGCGTAGTCCCTTGCGGCTGATCTGTATTAGATATGAGCGCATCGCCTGTCCGTCCGGGCCCGTTTCGAGAACTTGTTGAGCTGATAGGACTTCTGCGCGTACCGAGTTGACGGTTACGCTGATGTCTTCAACCTTTAGGTCAGGCGCAAGCTCGGTTACACAAAACTCACGACCACCGAGGGAACAGCTGGTCTGCGCTGGTTCCGGCATTTCCGCTTGTGAGGAGCCCGGTGGGCGTAGCATCTGCAGTGCCATCGGGCGAAAGTGGATAAGGTAGACTGGGAAACCTCCGTTGCTTGGCCAGGCAGTCAAGCCGTAGACCTCACCGGTTCCCACCTTAAAGTCCAACTCTTGGTCTTGGTCCAGGATAATATGCCAGGCCCAGGCCTCCAGTGTTTCAACGCCATAGGACTCATCATCCACGCAGATGGAGTTGTAAGTGCGCTCCGGCAAAGATAGCTCATAGTGGCCCCTCTCATCTGTCCAGGCTAGCACCCCGCTTTCCCCGAAGCTGTCCGGGTTGACCATGACAAAGCCGTGGAACGGTTTGCCCTGAAAATCGGTCACCCTACCGTGCATCCGGTGGTAGCGACAAGGGATGCTATGGGCAGTCGATCCAGTTTGGCTGGTTAGATGCACTAGTATTTCACAGGGCTCTTCTGGCAGAGTCTCCACCCTGGTCACCAAGTGCAATGTACCGTCATCTGCCTGCTCCACGGTGTAGTCGGCCGTATCAGACAGTCCATTCAGTGTAAATACTCGTTGGTAGGCGCAAGTGCCGTTTTTGAGCATTACCGTTACATCGACGGTATCCGGCTTGGGTTCTCCCGGCAGGAACAGGTGCAGGCTGGAGAATGCCCGCATTTCACCCAGTATCAGCCTTACACTTTGACCGGCTGATTGCATGTTGTACCAATATGCCTTGACCTGCTGTCTTGATTTCACGTAGCCATCACTCCTTCTGACTGAATTGTCTTTCATAAACCTCTATCCTTTGATTTCTGTTGACGAGGTGCTTACTCCTCTAGACTGCTTGTCTGCGATTTCCACTTCTTTGTTCTCTTTGGTAATATAGATGGCGAAGGAAAACTTGTTGGGAGGCATTACTCATGCTGCATATTGCTCTAGTTGAGCCTGAGATTCCCCAAAACACCGGTAACATTGCCCGAACGTGTGCTGCGACCGGTATTGCTCTGCATCTCGTAGGCGAGATGGGGTTCTCCATTTCGGACAAGTGGGTTAAACGGGCGGGCCTGGATTACTGGCACTTGGTAACCATCCAGCGGCATGAGCGGCTTGAGGAACTATGGGAGCAATATCCGGAGAGCAAGTTTTGGTATGCTACTACCAAGGCCAAGCATCGGCATACTGATGTTGCTTACGGTCCAGACGATTTTCTCGTCTTCGGAAAAGAAACCAAAGGGCTGCCGGAGGAGTTGGTCTATTCAAAACTCGACCAGGCGATCCGTATTCCAATGAAGAATGATGCGCGTTCGCTCAATCTGGCCAACTCGGTAGCTGTCGTCGCTTATGAGGCGCTGAGACAGTTAGGGCATCCGGGGCTCAGGTAGCTACATACAGGCGGGCATGGACCCTGAAGGTCCGTGTCTTTTTTTGCGCTTGAATTCAAAGCGCGTGCACTCAACAATGCTGATAATTACCTAAAAAACATTAAGGCTTCAATTGACATAACGGAGAAGTGGGTGTATTATTTCAATAAGCAGTTAAACTATACATAGGCTGTCTTTAAGATTGGGGGCTTTAGGTATGAAGAATGACGTGAAGCTGACAGTGCAGCTGCGGCCGTTGTTGCCATTTGTACGGTCGCATCTTTGGCAGGTGATGGGGATTGTTGTTTTCGTGTCCCTGCAGGTGGTCGGCAACATCCTGCTCTCCAAGGGGCTCGGGCAGGCGCTGGATGCCGGGCTCGCCTCAAACATGACAGCTTTCAATACAGGCATCCTGATAGTGCTTGCGGCGTGGTTTAGCTCTGATGTAGGCTTCTTCCTTAGGTCGGTATTGTCTGGTCGGATGGCAGAGCACGTGACCTATTCTATCCGCGAGTCTGCCACCAAGCACCTTGCAGCCGTGAAGGTGAGTGAGCTGCGGAATACCCACAGTGCTGACTATGTCTCCCGCCTGAGCAATGACTTGAATCTGGTGAGAAGCCTGCTGGCTCTTGAACTGCAGTTCTTTGTGCGCGCTCCACTGCAATGTCTGTTGTCTTTCGGATATATGCTGCTAATCTCCTGGAAAG
>JAWLDB010000124.1:0-8149 GCA_041686915.1 Bacillota bacterium | reverse complement strand
GCAGGCTTGGGCAAAGGCGAACACCCCATGTTTCCTAACATCATCTTCAAGGTCAAGAACGGCGTTAATTTCAACCCCGAAGACCCTAACTTCGATCTTTATCAACTGGCGCTCCAGGTTGCAGCAGTTCGGCTGAATCCCGCATTCTCTTTCCTGGATGCAAGCTTCAACTCCGCATATGAGGAAGAGGTAGCATATATGGGCTGCCGCACACGTGTCGCAGCTAACGTCAACGGTCCCGCTCAAACCGTCGGACGTGGTAACCTCTCCTTCACCAGCATCAATTTGCCACGCCTGGCCATCAAGGCCCGTGGCGATGTAAAAGAATTCTTCAACCGGCTGGACTCGCTGATGAACCTGGTGTTTGAGCAGCTGCTGCATCGCTACCGCGTTCAGGCCAGTTTGTTAGCCCGCGACATGCCATTCTTGATGGGCCAAGGGATCTATATGGGCAGCCAGGAACTACAGCCAGACGAAAGGATAGAGTCTGTGATCAAGCATGGTACCTTAAGTGTCGGCTTCATCGGCTTGGCAGAAGCTCTCGTAGCTCTCACCGGTGAGCATCATGGCCAGTCGGAGGAAAGCTGGCAGCTTGGACAAAGCATCATCAGCCACATGCGGGTACGCTGCGATGCTGCCTCGGCTGACCACAGCCTCAACTTTTCGCTGCTGGCAACGCCCGGGGAAGGACTGTCCGGAAAAATGGTAGCTCCAGACCGTAAGCTGTTTGGAGAGATACCGGGAGTGACTGATAAAGACTACTACACCAACTCGTTCCATGTACCGGTCAACCAGCCGTTGACCATCACGGAAAAGCTGCGCAGAGAAGGTCCCTTCCATGAACTATGTAACGCCGGCCATATTTCGTATGTGGAGTTGGACTCACCCCCAGGTCCAAACTGGGAGGCAGTCGATGCTATCGTGCGCACCATGGCAGCCACCGGTATCGGGTATGGAGGAGTCAATTTCCCGGTTGATGAGTGCGTTGAGTGCGGCTACGCTGGAGTATATCCGGAAGCGTGCCCCGCTTGCGGCAGCGGAGATGTCCGCAGGGTGAGACGGATTACCGGCTACTTATCGACTGTAGACCGATTTAATCCAGGGAAGTTAGCGGAGCTAAAATCACGGGTGTCACATTCAAAATAGGAAAAACCTACAGAGAGGAACCTCGCCGGTTCCTCTCTTTTGTCTTGTTTACGTAGCTAAAGGTTCGGACTGATACCAAGCTTGCTCATATTTGTCCTCCTTGTCTCATATAGTTTGGAGGAAACTAGTCCATCGAAAATACGCCAAACTACCACAAGGGCAAGGGGGTTGCTTGCATTGAAAACATGGAAAAAACTCTGCATGCTGACACTTGTGCTGCTGCTCAGCCTGAGTGTCGGCAAGATAAGCGCCGCTCCAGCTAACTGTGGCTGCGCGGACCACGATCGAATCCTCCGCCTAGCCGACCCACCGATGACAGGTAATGACGTAGTAGAACTGCAGGGCAGGTTACAGTCCCTCGGTTTCTATCAGGGCAGCCTGGATGGGGTCTTCAATGACCCAACCGCCCAAGCATTGATGGCTTTTCAAGACTGGGCAGGCCTCGAACCTGATGGCAGCTTTGGCCCTAAAACACAGGAAACCCTGACCATGTCGATTGCTGAGCAAAGTGTATCGCAAGCTACAGAAAACCCGCCTGAGGGTGAGCTCCGCATTGTTATTAGCACCGAGAAGAAAACCCTAACAGTGTTAGTTGATGACAAGGTGTTTAAAGTCTTCCCCTGTGCAGTGGGCAAGTCTTCCACCAAATCACCGGTAGGCGAATGGCGGGTAATTCAGAAAGGTACTCACTGGGGTGGAGGTTTTGGTACCCGTTGGATGGGTCTAAACGTGCCTTGGGGAATTTACGGCATCCACGGTACAAACAAACCCGGTTCCATCGGAACTTCTGCCAGTCATGGGTGTATCCGCATGCATAACCGCGATGTCGAGAAGCTCTACCCATGGGTTAAGGTTGGAACCCGCGTATCCATCGTTGGTCCATACCCCAAAATTCGGGTAAGCCATCCGCTGCATCGCGGCCAATCCGGCAAAGAGGTACAGCAATTGCAATTGTCACTGCGGGAGGAAGGCTTTAATGTAGGTTACACCGATGGCAGATATGGTGAGGATACTGCTCAGGGGGTTAGCCAGTTACAGTCATTCTATGGACTGAAACCAACCGGTGAAGCTGATACAAACGTCCTGCTGTTACTAGGCCTGCGTTAGGAGGAATGTAAGCTATGCCTAAAAAAAGACGGATTAATAAGCCGATCCGCAGGCGCCCCAACCTACTGCTGCTAGTTCTGGCTATAGCGGCATTGGCCCTAGGTTACTTTGCCTTTCCGATTGTGCAAGGTTGGTTGGCAGGCGGATTTCGGGTCAACCCGAATGCGCGCATAGACCCAGAAACACAGTACCAGCTCAATTTTTGGGTAGTTAAACCCACCGTTCCAGACTTCTCACCCTGGCAGGAAAAACTGACCGATGTTCTTAATCAATGGACAGCCACCTATCCCAATGTTCAGGTCGAGATTAGCTACGTCCCGGGTCACCAGGCTGATCAACGACTGAATGAAGCTCTGGCTGCAGGCAGCCCGCCTGATGTGTTCTTCCATCCCACTAGCGCGCAGTCCTGGTACGGTGACTTGCAGCTACCTATGCAGGTCTATCTGGATAAGGACGAGCAGGCAACAATCCCACCTACTGCCTGGGGACAGTCTGTAACAGCCGAAAAACTATGGAGCTTGCCGGTTGCTATGTATCCCAAAGTAATGCTGGCCAACACAGCCTTGCTTCAGGCGGAAGGTTTCGACCCGGCAGAAGTCTCAACCAGCGGCTGGAAATGGGATAAGTTCTTCTCAGCCGTTAAGCTGTCAGCCAGCAATAGTGTGTATGGTTTTGTTCCGACTAATATAGATGATACTCTACTGCGCAGCATAGCTGCCTCTTTTGCCAAACCGGCTGCCTTAGACGCGTCACTAGAACCACAGTGGACCAACGAGGACCTGTTGGCCATGGCCGGCATTTGGCAGAAGTTGAGCGAGGCAGAGGGCATTCCGTCCGACATGGACGCAGGTTGTTTGGACCTATTCCTCAGCAAGAAAGCTGCTATGATCGGACCACTCAACCACAACCTTGCCTATTGGCTTTGGAAATCGGCCGTCCAAAAGGGCATTACCCCGGCGCTATTGCCCGTGCCGTATGGTGGCGAACAACCGGTGCACGATATGCAGGCTGTATTCCTGAGTGTCTTCCGGCAGGAGCCTTACCAAGGTCACGCACACTCGCGCGCGGCAGCTGAACTGGCACAGTTCCTGCGAGCAAATCTAGCTGCCATGTTATCTACTGAGACCTGGGCAATCCCGGCCATTACTGAACCACTGGCTGATCTGGGGCATCTCCCTTATGACGCAGCCTCGCAACGAGTCTATGCAGCAATCGAGCTGGCGCCTACCACACCTTATGCCTATGGCCCTGAACCAGGGGTAAGCGCAAAACACTGGGAAGTGACAGTCAAGCCAGCGTGGGTAAAACTCATCAGCGGACAATATAGCCCGGAGCAATTTGCCCAAGCCGTGCTGAACAGCCTAAGCGCGGCCACAATGACTGGACCGTAAGAAGGAACATAAAACAAGGCGCCACCGCGATAACACGGGTGGCGCCTTGTTTTCTAGCTGCACTTATGACGCAGTATAGCTTCAATTAACTGCTCCATGGAAACAAGCATCGGGTCCCCCTTGGCCCTCGGCTTAAGCTCAACCACGCCCTGCTGCAGGTTCTTCTTGCTTACAATGAGCCGCACTGGCATCCCCAGCAGATCAGCATCAGTCAGTTTGACTCCCGCAGTGGCATCCCTGTCATCCCAAAGTACATCCAGACCGGCTGATTGAGCAGCCCGGTATACCTGCTCGGATGCTGCGACTAGTTCTTGGTCTTTTCCCAACGTCACCAAGTGTACATCGTAGGGAGCAATGCTTTTGGGCCAAACGATACCCCGTTCATCATGGAACGCTTCAAGGATGCTGGCAGCAAGCCTGCCAACACCGATCCCATAGCAGCCCATGACGACTGGACGGATGGTGCCTTGCTCATCTTGAAAGGTTGCCTGCATAGCTGCTGAATACTTGGTGCCCAACACGAATGTGTTGCCTAGTTCTATTCCCCTCCGCTCCACCAAACTGCTTTGGCAATTCGGGCAGAGATCGCCACCTTGTGCCAGGGAGAGGTCTGCATACTCAGCTTGGAAATCGCGACCAACGACAACATCCCGTAGATGGAATCCCGCCTGATTGGCCCCAGCCACATATGGCTTACCCTGTTCAATCGACCAGTCGGCCAACACCCGCAAGCCCTGCAAGCCAATCGGAGATAAATACCCGGTGATTAATCCAGCCCTGAGGGTTTCTTCCTCGCTAGCCAAGCGCGCCTTGGGATCCTGCAACAGCTTTAGCAGCTTATGCTCGTTAACTTGTTTGTCGCCCCTGATCACAACTAGCACCAGACCATCCTGAGTAGAGTAGACCATGGTTTTCATGATCTCCGACTGACCAACTCCCAGATATTCTGCCACTTGTCTGATATCTTTCCGATCCGGTGTGGATACCAAGGTAAAAGGCCTAGGGTTGGCCTCTCCTGCTGTGGCCTTACGGCCTGCTTGAGCTGCTTCCTGGTTGGCAGCATATCCACAATCCTCACAAATCAGTAGTTTGTCTTCTCCGGCATCTGTAAGCAACGTGAACTCGTGCGCCATTGAGCCTCCCATTAGGCCTGTGTCGGACTCAACCTGCCTTACCTGCAACCCACATCTTTGGAAGATGCGATGATAGGCCTGACAAACCTGTTGATAAAACAACTCCAAGTCTTCTAGTGATGCGTGAAAGCTATAGGCGTCCTTCATCACGAACTCTCGGGTCCTAATGAGTCCAGCTCTGGGGCGCGGCTCATCTCTAAACTTGGTTTGTAGCTGAAACAGCATGCAAGGGAGTTGACGGTAACTGTCCACTTCCTTACGAACCAGATCGGTCACCGCCTCCTCATGGGTCATGGCCAGTACCATCTCTCGCCCGCCACGATCCTGCAACCTCATCAGCTCTGCGCCAATCTGTTCAAATCGCCCGCTCTCCTGCCAGAGTTCTGCCGGTTGCATTACGGGCATGCTAATCTCCTGACCGCCGATAGACTCCATCTCCTGCCGGATAATTGCTTCAATCTTGCGTTGCGCTCTTACCATCAGTGGCAGGCTGGAATAAATGCCTGACGAAAGCCTGCGGATGAGAGCAGCCCGCAGCATCAACTGGTGACTGCTAACTTCAGCCTCTGCAGGAGCCTCTCTCAAGGTTCTCCCGAATAACCTGGACATTCGCATGTATCAAACCTCCCAAACTTTAGCCAAGCCTGTTTTGGTAATCCTCCGGTGTATCCTGAGGCTAATCTGTGATAGAGTATATTCCGAAGAAACCTTCAAGCCAACCGAGGGATGTGACTTTTGTGAAAAAGGTACTACTATTATTGGTGATTTCACTAACTTTGCTGACGGGCTGCCTGCAAGGTGAACCCGTGCCTATCAGGGTGATTAGCCCTCCTTATCCACAGCCGGAAATGCCAGGTGCAGTCGTAGCGATGATCGACAACCATCTGGATGCATTCCCGCAGAGCGGCTTACATCAAGCTGATATCGTTTACGAAATACTGGCTGAGGGTGGTATCACACGCTTTATGGCCTTGTACTACTGGCAAAAGCCAGAAAAGATAGGGCCGGTACGCAGCTCCCGGTACTATTTTGCTCAGATTGCCAAGGCTTACAATGCACCCTACGCACATGCGGGCGGCCACGAGACGGCTCTCCAAATGATCAAAGATATGAGAATGCTCGATGTGGATGAAATCAACAACTCATCAGCGTATTTCTATCGGGATAAGACTCGCCACATGCCCCACAACCTGTATACCAGCGGAGAACTGCTGGAGCAATGGGGCTCGGACCGCAAGATAACTTGGTCGCCGCTTCCTGACTTCTCAACCGGCCCACTGCCGGCGGGGGGCACAGCAGCAGATTGGCTGGAGATCAACTATGACGCTACCAGGACGTACATCTACCGCATTGGCTACGAGTTCAAGGACGGTAGCTATCAGCGAATACGTAACGGAGAAACTCATTTGTCGGATGACCAACCGATCAAAGCAGGCGCGGTTACCGTAATCTTGACTCCTGCCCGCAGTGTAGTCAAGGGCAAGCCTATATCGGAGATAGACATTGTCGGCTCGGGGCAGGCGCTGTTCTTCCGCAATGGCAAGGTATTCGAGGGACAGTGGCGCAAAAGCACTCCCAGCTCTCATATGGAACTCCTCTATCAAGGAGAACCCATGCCAGTCGTACAGGGTCCCCACTGGATCCAGGCAGTTACAGAGCTTTCCCGGCTTAGCTATGGCAAACGCTAGCATTTAGGAAAAGTATGGAATATCGAGAAGAGGAAGGCAACCGCCTTCCTCTTTTGCATCTCTATAGCCGGGAGTACAGTTCTCGAGCTAACTCACGGCACTTCTCAAGATCGGTTTCCGACGGGCGGAAGTTTACCCGTAAACCTGGTTCGATCACTTTCAATCCGAGGCTCTTCAGCCTGTCGGCAACCATCTGTACTGCTTCACCACTCCAGCCGTAGGCTCCGAATGTGGCCGCTGGCTTGTTGCGGTTCTCGATTGCTGAGAGGTGTGCCAAAGCAACCCAAACGGGGGGTACTGCATCCCGGTTAAGGGTTGGTGACCCAATCATGATGCCTTTGGCCTTGCTGAAACCTCCCGCAATCTCTTCCATATTACCGGTCGAGAGCTCCAGCAGCTTGGGGCGAGCGCCCAGTTTAAGCAACTCATCCGCGATTGTATCAGCCATCAACTTGGTGTACCCATAGGCCGATACGTAGCCGATAGCAACTACCGGCTCACCCATACCATCCTCAGTGGACCATTCTTTGTAGATGTTCACAAATTTCCACGGATCAGCCCTCAGTACCGGACCATGGCTCGGTGCTATAGTCTTGATGGGTAGTTCCTTGATCTTCTCTATGGCCTGTAGCACATATGACCTAAACGGGCTCATGATCGCCTGATAGTAAACCTTTAGCGCCGGGGTGAAGTCCTCTGTCTCGTCATCAAACAGCTGTCCTGGCTGCGGGCAGTAATGGCAGCCGAAGGCGTCGCACGTGAACAACACCTGTTCCTCCTCCAGATAGGTGAAGATGGAATCAGGCCAGTGTAAGAACGGGGCCGAAATGAAGCTGAGATTAAGGTTCCCCAGCGATAGCTTATCGCCATGATTTACAACCCGGGACTCGAATTCACTATTGGTAATGGCTTTGGCAAATTGGATAGCAGAACGGCTGCCTACCACCTCCGCGTTAGGCGCCAGTTCCAGGAGCTTATGAAGTGAACCACTATGGTCTGGCTCAGTGTGGTTCAGAATAATGTAGTCGATATCAGCCGGGTTAACCAGCGACCGTACCTTCTGAGCGTATTCTTCGAAGAACGATTCTTTGACTGCCTCCACCAAGGCAATCTTCTCACCCTTAATCAAGTATGCGTTGTAAGTTGTTCCCCAATCAGTCGGGATGATGATATCAAAGATGCGCAGGTCAGGGTCAAAGACACCTACCCATGATACACTTTCGGATATCTTTCTCACTGGTTCCATCTAAAGCAACTCCTTCCCAAAAAACACGTTTCGGGCTGGGCGATAGTGGTGCCATATGGCAAAATACATGCCAGCCCATTTAAATGGTAACATGTCCCCCCCTTACGAGCAACAGCAGGGAAGATGAGAATGGCTATTAAGCTCACATGATAATGAGTATGCATATCACGTGATATTCCTTTTCAGTAACTATTTTACAGTTTTTGATTGACATACCCCATATGCGGGCATATGCTATACATAAACATCGTGGTTTAGGAAGTGATTTTTTGTGGGTGAGCAAGAACGTTTGAACTTGGGTATGAAGGTTTCCAAAGTATCCATAGCTGTCACTGTATTCCTGACACTAACAAAACTGCTGGCGGGATTACTGGCTGGTAGCACTGCCATGGTAGCCGATGCTGTACACTCCTGCACAGATGTGTTAACTACCGTCTT
>JAWLDB010000123.1:0-8160 GCA_041686915.1 Bacillota bacterium | reverse complement strand
GTTGAAGCTGAAGCGGCCAGGCTTATAGCCATGCATCTTGGCGTCTGGCGTCTGCGCAAACAACTGGCGGATCAGGTCAAAGGTTCCGGTGTAGGTTGCCGGGTTAGATCGCGGTGTGCGCCCAATCGGGGTCTGGTCGATATCTATGACCTTATCCAGGTACTCCAGGCCGAGCATAGCATCATGTTCACCCGACTTCCGTTTGGCACGGTTGAGTTCCAGAGCCAGGCGTTTGTAGACTATCTCGTTGACTAGTGTACTCTTGCCTGAACCGGAGACACCGGTCACACAGGTAAAGACGCCTAGCGGGAAAGCAACATCCAGGTTCTTCAGGTTGTTCTCTCTAGCGCCCTTCACTTCCAGCCACTTGCCATTAGGCTCCCGGCGGACAGCAGGAATCTCGATCTTCTCCTTGCCGGAAAGGTAGCGCCCGGTGACGGACTCAGGCACCTGGGCAATTTCATCCACCGTACCGCAAGCAACTACCTTGCCACCGTGCACACCGGCGCCCGGACCAATATCAATGATATAGTCTGCCTCACGCATTGTCTCCTCATCATGCTCGACCACGATGACAGTGTTACCCAGGTCACGCAGGCGCTTGAGCGTCTCGATCAGGCGTCCGTTATCGCGCTGGTGCAAACCGATGCTCGGTTCGTCCAGAATATAAAGCACTCCGGTCAAGCTGGAGCCAATCTGAGTTGCCAGCCTGATGCGCTGCGCCTCACCGCCGGACAGTGTACCGGCCTTGCGATTAAGGGTTAAGTAGTCCAACCCAACATTAACTAGAAAGCCAAGGCGCTCACGAATCTCCTTCAGGATCTGCCTGGCAATCATGTTCTCGCGGTCAGATAGTTCAAGGCCTTGGAAGAAGTGCAAAGCGTCCTCGATCGACTTGCTGGTTACCTCAGCGATATTTAGCCCCCCAACCTTGACGGACAAGGCCTCAGGCTTTAGGCGCTGACCATTGCACATCGGGCAGGGGCGGTCACTCATATACTCTTCCAACTGTTCGCGGATATAGTCGGAACCGGTCTCCCGGTGGTTGCGGGTCAGCATGGGAATGACGCCACGATACACCAGGTTGAAGTCATGCCTCTTACCTGTCGAATCCGTGTATTTGACCTTCAGTTGGTCAGGACCACCTTGTAGCAGAATCTGCATCTGCTCGTCGGTTAAGTCGGCCACCGGCACCTTTAAGCTAATGCCATAGTTCTTGCTCACGGCTTTAAGCAGCTCAGGGTAGTAGTTGCTTGAGCTGTCGGCCCAGGGAGCAATCGCGCCATCGTCAATCGACTTGTTCCGGTCAGGTATGATCAGATCAGGGTCAAACTCCATGTGCGCACCCAAGCCGCTGCACGCTGAACAAGCCCCGTAAGGGCTGTTGAAAGAGAACATGCGAGGGCTAATCTCCTGATAGCTGAAACCACATTCGGTACAGGCGAAGTTCAGGCTGTAAAGCGTTTCCTGTCCGTCAACGACACCAATCAGCACCATGCCCTCGGCCAAGGCCGTCGCCGTCTCCAGTGAACCGGCCAGACGACTACCGATATCCGGACGGATAATCAGGCGGTCTACTACCACTTCAATACTGTGCTTCTTGTTCTTCTCCAGGTTTATCTCCTGGCTGAGTTCGAGCATCTCACCGTCGACCCGTACGCGCACATAACCATCCTTGCGTAGGTCCTCCAGCAGCTTGACATGCTCACCTTTCTTGCCGCGAACTACAGGAGCAAGCACCAGGATACGGGTGCCTTCCGGCAAGGAAAGCACCTGGTCAACGATTTGCTCTATAGTCTGCTGGCTGATGGCAGTGCCGCAATCAGGGCAAAACGGATGACCCACGCGTGCAAACAGCAGACGCAGGTAGTCGTAAATCTCCGTAACCGTACCGACAGTCGAGCGTGGATTGCGGCTCGTCGTCTTCTGGTCGATAGATATGGCGGGCGAAAGCCCTTCGATATAGTCTACGTCCGGCTTGTCCATCTGCCCCAGGAACTGACGGGCGTAGGCAGACAGCGACTCAACATAACGGCGCTGTCCTTCGGCGTAAATGGTGTCAAAAGCCAGCGATGATTTTCCCGAGCCGGAAAGCCCGGTAATCACCACCAACTTGCTGCGCGGAATGTCAACATCAATGTTACGCAGGTTATGCGCCCGCGCGCCCCGCACCAGTATCTTATCTATGGGCATGTTCATCCCCTCCTGCCCATCTCTAGTATCGTACATACATTCGCTATTTTACCACTATGGTTAACTAACAGCAACTGTTTTTGTTGAGTCATGGAGACGTCGACCCAGGGGGACGGTTCTGTTGTCTCATTCGCAACCCCGACCAGGGGGACGGTTAGGCTGGGTCATTCGCCATCCCGACCGACCGCGCAAGCTTGGAGTCACGGGGACGGTTCCGATGGCTCATTCGCTTTCCCGACGGACCACTCCCATGAGGTATCGGGGACCCAGGCTTGCTCCGGCGCTCGATTTCTGATTGAATGAGCTCCGTCAGCCCGGCGCGCGGCAAAACTCGCTGCCACCTTATAAGCTTGTCTTGCTATGTGCTTGTGGATGCAACTGTCCGCGGTGACGGCAGATAGCACAGCTCAAACATAACCACACTTAATCCGGGCCTCCGCCGCTCCTTTATCTGGATTGTTTTCTCTGACGCGCCGGGATGCAAGCGCCTGGGACCCCTCTTGATGTGGGTGGTGGTCCTAACCTTATGCACCCACGAGACCTGCCTGTTACTTATCAGATTTATCTGTAAAGTTAACTTGACAAACGGCAGGTACTGGAAGTATAATCATTGTAAAGCCAGCTTTACAGTGATGAGAGAGAGGTGGGGTGTTGGTTAACAGAGTTCGGGAGCTACGCGTAGCTAGTGGGATGACTCAAGAACAGTTGGCTGAACTCACGGCTGTCTCAAGGCAGACAATCATATCCATCGAGAATGGCAGATACAATCCATCAATCATGCTGGCCTATAAGATTGCCCGGTGTTTTGGGCTGTATATTGAGGACATTTTTGATTGTGAACACGAGTTGAAGGAGGAAGGTCAATGAGCGTCCAGAGTAAGAAGCTGCCTATTATCGGCGTGACATTAGAAGAACTGGTTATCATCTGCGTACTGGTTCTTGCTTTTGAAGTTGGAAAGGACATGGCAGAGGGAGTACCTGCGCCGGGGAACCTCACAACCTGGTCCTTCTTCTGGGCTGTAGTCAGGATGCTTATAATTGGCGCTGTTTTGAACAGGCTAGTGTATCGTCATCGCACAGACACACAGTCAAAATTTAATAGATGCAAGATCTTCTCGTTCTTGTCTCTTCTTGTTACTCTGTTCTTCTCTTGGCATATATGGTCCAATACTGATAGGTTGGTTGAGAGTGGTCTGTCATTGTTGCAGGCCCTTCAGCAGTCTTCCTTGTGGCTGGTGTTTGGGGTAGCCGCCGTTGGCTGTTCCATGGTCTGCGCTTATATGGCATGGTTTCACTCAGACGATAGTGAGGTTAGGGCGGCATTAGATGGCTCCAGGATAAAGGATGAACGAGAACTGGAGCTGGCCAAGCGAACGGCCCAGTCTGCTCTGACGATTTCCATAGTCATTCTCGCCTTTGCCGTACCAATCATTGAGTTGGCAGTGTTGCGCCGGTATCCTGTCATGTCTTTCTCGGTAGCAGGCTTGATCGGACTGTCATGGTTAGGCTCACATGCTTACTGGAGTACAAGGATGTAGCCAAGAACGCGGTAGTATAGTCAGAACGCATGAGGGGCGCAGCATTGCTGCGCCTTTTAGCTACCCTGGGGTAGTATAACCTGCCAAAGTGTGCGTCCCCGTGGCTGCTTGTGTGCGGCGAAAGTCCGTCACCGCGACTCGTTTGCGGTACGCATATGATGCGTACCCTACACCCATTGTACCAGGCATGCGGGCAGTCTGAGCCGCCCACTCGCGTTTTGGACCCGAGGTGAAGCAGGGGACACCCCTTTGCTTGGGTGATGCCTGACAATGGCCTCACTGTAGTGGAGCTTCGGATATAGGGCCGAAGGCATATGGAGCGGCGCCCGCGCGCCGTGAGCGAAGCGAGTTTTGCAGGGCGCGGAGCTGACGAGCTCATCATCATTCATGTTGTCCGGAGGCGGCACCCAGCGTGTGCCTGCACCCCTGCGGCCTTCAGCCACTTCCCAGGACGCAGCATGCTGCGTCCCTACGCATATCGGGGATCGGCGGTGACCCGCAGGAACCGTCCCCGTGGGTCAAGGGAAAGGGGCGGGATTGCATCCCGCCCCTTAGAGGTTATTGCTTGATTAGGTCTTCGTTTCGCTCGATGGGAGCGCTGGTGTCGGCGTGACCCCAGATGGCCTCTTCTACGCGGCCCTCGAGCAGGAACTGGACTGAGTCTATCTCGGGAAACTCCGTCAACGTGTTCACGATGGAGTAGATGGTCAGGGTCTCACCGAGTGTGCCTCCGCTGTGCTTAGCTGCAGCTTCCTCTGACAGGTCCACATAGGCCAGGCTGCCTACAATGCGCAGGTCAAGCAGCTGAGTCTCAGCCGGCAATACAGCCCGGTTACCGTCGTCGCGTGGCCCGGCGATCATCTCGCGCACCGCGGCTGCAGCCCACAGGCCGCCCTGGCGCTCCACATGGCGTTGCTCCACAACCAACTGCTCACCCTGCGCAAAGTACAGCTGCATCGTGCGCTGCTCCACTGCAATCAGGTTTGGCATCCGCTCAAACGGCTCCGAAGTGATGGAATGGCCCCAAATGCTCTCTTCAACTTTGCCCTCAACCAGAAACTGCACAGCCGTTATCCCCGGCAGCTCAGTCAGGGTGTTAACGATCGAACCAACCGCCATCACCTCGCCAGCTGTACCAGCAATCTTGGTAGCGAACTCCTTTGAGAAGTTAGCGTACACAATGCCATCAGCCACCTCTAAACTGAGCAGTTCGACATCCTCTGGGAGTGTTGCATTCAGGTTGCTGTCAGTAGGTCCAGCGATCAATTCTTGGATCAACAGCTTTGCCATCGGTTCATCACTCTGGGTAACCCAGCGTTCCTCAGGCTGAACGAACATCGCCTGGCTATCTCCGAAGTATAGTACCGCCAACACCTTCTGCGCTTCGGGCACAGGACTGATCACATCGTCGCCCTCAATCTTATGCAGTTTGGGTATAAGCGCACACCCTGTGGCCAACCCAACCACTAACAGCGTAATAAGCAATATGCGTAACGTCTTCATATCAACGAGCACCTCCTGAAGTCAGTTTACTGACTCTAGCATACCACTTGCGCATTAGCTGGCTGTTACACGGTGTTAAATCTCTGTAAACTCTGCCGCCAGGGCTAAGCCTATTGCTGTTGTCGCAGGTCAAAGATGATGTCACGCAGTTCAGCAGCGCGCTCAAACTGCAACTGTCGCGCCGCATCCTTCATTTCCTTATCCAAGCGGGCCAGCAGATCCTGACGCTCTCGCTTGGACATCTTCTTGACGGCGTCGCTAGTCACGCGATAAGTCTCGTCTTTGTCAGCCACCTTAGTAGCTTCGATAACATCCCGCACCGCTTTCCTGATCGTCTGCGGCGTGATGCCGTGCTCCTTGTTGTATTTCAGCTGGATGAAGCGGCGGCGGTTGGTTTCCTGCATGGCGCGATCCATCGAGTCAGTAACCTTGTCAGCGTACATGATCACCTGACCATTGACGTTACGGGCAGCGCGCCCGATTGTCTGGATCAGTGAAGAAGTCGACCTGAGGAAGCCCTCCTTGTCGGCGTCCAGAATAGCCACCAGGGATACTTCCGGTAAGTCGAGGCCCTCGCGCAGCAGGTTGATGCCCACCAACACGTCAAACACGCCCAGGCGTAGGTCGCGAATGATCTCCATCCTCTCCAGCGTATCTATATCCGAGTGCAAGTAACGCACTTTGATGCCCATCTCGCGGAAGTAGTCGGTTAAATCCTCGGCCATCTTCTTGGTCAAGGTGGTGACCAAAACGCGCTCCTTGTTGTCCACGCGTTTGCGGATTTCGCCATACAGGTCATCAATCTGACCCTTGATCGGGCGAACGCTAATCTCGGGATCGATCAAGCCGGTTGGGCGGATAATCTGCTCAACGACCTGCTTGCTTTCGTTCAACTCGTACGCAGCCGGTGTAGCAGAGACATAGACTACCTGATTCAGCCGGTCATAGAACTCCTGGAAGTTAAGCGGCCGGTTGTCCAGAGCGGAAGGCAGCCTGAATCCGTGCTCCACCAAAGTCTCTTTACGCGAACGATCACCAGCATACATACCGCGCACCTGCGGGACGCTTACATGCGACTCATCGATGATCATCAAGAAATCCTTTGGGAAGTAGTCAAGCAACGAATACGGCGGCTGCCCGGCAGTCCTACCGTCCAAATGGCGAGAGTAGTTCTCGATTCCTGAGCAGAAACCAATCTCACGCATCATCTCCAGGTCATACCGGGTACGCTGTTCCAACCTTTGCGCTTCCAGCAGCTTGTCCTGCGACCTGAGTGCCTGCAGACGCACTTCCAGCTCTGCTTCGATATTAACAATCGCTGCTTCCATTTTGTCGTCGGAAGTAACGAAGTGAGATGCCGGGAAGATCAGCGCATGCACTTGGTCGCCGATCACTTCCCCGGTAAGGGTGTCGATTTCCACAATCCTGTCTATTTCATCCCCGAAGAACTCAATGCGCAAAGCACGCACGTCCTGAGACGCCGGGAACACTTCTACACAATCACCGCGCACCCGGAAAGTGCCGCGAATGAAGTTCATGTCGTTACGGCTGTACTGAATGTCTACCAGTGCCCTCAGCACTTCATCCCTGTCCTTACGCATACCGGGGCGCAGAGAGACGCAGAGCTTCATGTACTCATGCGGGTTACCCAAACCATAGATACAGGAAACACTAGCCACGATGATCACGTCGTCGCGCTCAAACAGCGAAGCGGTAGCCGAGTGACGGAGCTTGTCTATCTCATCATTGATCTGCGAATCCTTTTCGATATAAGTGTCGGAAGACGGGATATAGGCCTCAGGTTGGTAATAGTCGTAATAGCTGACAAAGTACTCAACAGCGTTATTAGGGAAGAACTCCCTGAACTCGCTGCAGAGCTGCGCTGCCAGTGTTTTGTTATGGGCCAGTACGAGCGTCGGCTTTTGCACCTGGGCGATTACATTGGCCATGGTAAAGGTTTTGCCTGAGCCGGTCACCCCTAATAGGGTCTGGGCCCGGTGCCCTTGTTGGATACCGTCTACCAACTTGGCAACTGCCACTGGCTGGTCACCTGTAGGCTTAAATTCGGAACGCAGGTCGAATTTGGGCATGTCCGCACCTCCTGTTTAAAGACGGGTCAACCCGATAAAGGATGACCCGGAATGTACGTTTCTATCTAGTTCTCTGCCACATGCTCCGGAATAGCTCCAGAGGACTGCTAAACTTGTTTTCCAGCCAGGTACTCGTGCTTTCATCGGGAACAAGCATCGCGCCCAGTTGCTTCTCTTGCGCAGCTACCTGACTCAACCGCACTGTCATCCGACGGCTGTTGCGCTTCACCGTCAAAAGGACCTCCGACCCGGCCATGCTGAGCTCCGAGCGCAGTTCAGCTATACTATCGACCGTCAGGCCATTTACCTCCAGGACAACATCCCTAGACTCCAGCCCTGCCCGGTCTGCACTCTTGCCTGGCAGAACTTCCATAATCATAACACCTGGCCCTTCATTGATGAACAGGGGTTGGCCCTCCTGCTCACGCAAGTTAGCCAAGAACACCAATACCTCATGGGCCAGTGGAGAATAGATAGCGCCCAGCCAAAGGAAAAGCGGTTCCCGGGTACCCAGCAAAGTCAGGCCAAGCAGTCCCAGGCTGTAAAACAGCAAGTTAAGAGCAGACATACGCACCTTCTTGCGAGGATGCATGGTTATAGCCAGTTCGCCATAACCTAATCCGGCCACAATTGGTACGAGCCACAGAGTCAGATTCTGCAGGTCAACAGCTCCCGCCGGTTTGATCAATGGCCACCAATCCGGCATCGAAATGCCACCTGCTCCTCCCCCTAACTCAGGCATAAAGACGAGTGCCAGCAAGGGGACCGGCCAAAACTTCTGCAAGCTATAGGCCCCAATCAACTTGCCTGATTTGTGTTGCACGCACACCGGTGAT
>JAWLDB010000122.1:0-8333 GCA_041686915.1 Bacillota bacterium | reverse complement strand
ACCCGCTGTGCTCTGTATGAGTTAACCGTCACTCCTGAACAGTATTGCCGCATCAGGGAAGCTGTCAGGGAGTTTGAACTGGAACGCGAGAAGTATCATTTTAATCTGCTTGGCTTTGCTGGAGTGGCTGCAGGCCGACCAGTTAATCGAAGACATGCTTACTTTTGCTCGCAGTTCGTCTCCACAGTTTTGGAGCGGGGCGGGGTCAAACTCTTTGATAAGCCGCCTGGATTGGTGATACCGCCAGATTTTCTGAGATGTCCAGGTGCCCGGCTTATCTATGAGGGCAGGCTATGCGACTATAGAGCTAAACGCGTATCTTCATAGTGCGCACTTAACCCGGGCAGGAATGCCCGGGTTTTTGCACGCTAGAGTGCGGTTATATGGCTATTAATGGGAAAGGATTGCTCGAAGATACACAGGAGATTAGCACATACAACTAGAACTAGAAAGCAGCCGACTTGGTATCACTCTGTAAGGGGGGGGGTTGTATGCATGCCTCATCACAACCAAAGCCGCGGCTCTTAATGGCGGCCAACCTGGCAATAGGTGTCTATTGTCTGAGCCCATTCTTCGCAAAAACTTGGTTTGGCCCAGAAGTGTTTGCTGGAATGCTAGCAGCTACTCTGCTGTTGGTCTTATTATCATCGCACCGCTTACGAATGAAACTATTATTAGTACCCTTGGTTCTGGGGGTGTCACTCCCATGGGCATTCTATCACCTGTTGAGCCACGCAGTGCTAGCTATTGCAACACCTGCTCCCTACGTCCAGGTAACTGCCCCTCAGGAACAGGTGGTGCTAGGCGGCGGGCACATTGTACTCTCTGAGTTCATGACATCGGAGTACAGCGGCGTAGCGCTCAGTACCTCTTTCTATCTGCCTGACGGGCTCGTAGTCGGGGCAGCGCATGCCGTAGGGCTCGATCAGGTGTCCTGTAGTGCAATTCTCAACCATAACGGTCAAATCCAGACTGGAAAAGCAGAGATCTTGAGAGATACAGATGCAGGGGTGCTCCTGCAACTGACAGGGATCAATCTTCCGGCTGAACCGCTCATGTCTATTGCAGGTACCAGTGATATCCAAACATCTGCAGAGGCTGAGCTATTTCCCGGTGTCGGTCCCTCAAGCCCTGTGAAAGTCGTCGGATACCATCAAGAGGATGGTAAGCAGTATCTGGTGATGACCATTGTAGACGGAGCCGAAGAGTTAGTGCCAGGGATGAGTGGCAGCCCAATTGTGCAAAACGGCAGCATTATCGGCTGTATGGCTCGTATCTATGACACGGAATACAAAGGTCAGGGCATTTTTCTAGCCAGATTGGCGGCCGACGTATATAACGAGACGACGGCAGGCAAGCGCTAGAACGGGAGCAACAATCAAGCGTCTGGTCAGTCCGGAAGCTCGCATTTCTTCGCCGGGGTATGGTTAAAAGGTTGCTGACCCTGAACCGCTACGCTTGGGCAAGATATTGTTGGACAACATTTCAGGAGGTAGCCAAATGCAGTTGATTACCCGGTTATTCTTAGCGGTCGGTTTGATTGTGGTAGTAGTGTCAGGCCTTGTTGCCTGCCAGAACCAGCCTAAGTACGAGGATATTAGTGTCACCGAGGCTCAACAGTTGATAGCCTCAGGTAATGTCGTAGTGATCGATGTCAGAGAACCGTTTGAGTATGAGTCCGGACATATTCCTGACGCTAGGTTAATACCCCTTGGCACACTCAAGCAGGAGGTTCCCAAGTTGGATAAAACCCTGCGCTACGTCATTGTATGCCGCAGTGGCAACCGTAGCGGGGAGGCCGCACGCGTCATGAGCAACAACGGTTTTCAGAACGTCAAGAACATGCAAGGTGGTATGCTGGCTTGGCAAGGCCCGGTTGCACGCTGATAGAAAAGCCCTGGATTGTTAATATCCAGGGCTTAACGCTTGGCACTGATGCTCCCTATCTAGTGGGGCCAGTCTTCAAGCTAGTGTTCACCGGCTATCTATGCTCGTCTTTTTCGCCGTTATGCCTCTCAGCTCGGCGATGAGCGCGGGGAGTACCTGCTCTACACTCCCAACGATGCCGTAATGTGCGCTTTGGAAAATAGGTGCATCCGGGTCTTTGTTAATCGCCACAATTACTTCGGCTGAAGATATGCCAGCCAAATGTTGTACCGCCCCTGATATTCCACACGCGATATAGAGTTTGGGTGCCACTGTTTTCCCGGTTTGGCCGATCTGATGGTCATAGCTAGTCCAACCGGCATCAACAACTGCCCGTGTTGCTCCTACTATCCCACAAAGGACATGGGCGAGTTCGTGGACTAACGCCATGTTCGCCTGACTGCCAATGCCCTTGCCAGCTGCCACAATAATCTCAGCATCTGTCAGGTTAACGCTATCCCCGAGAGATTTGTCCACTGCAAGGACATGTGTGCTGCGTGGGGGAGTAACACTGATAGCCGGGTGGATGATTTCACCTGCGCGCATAGGGTCTGGTGCTAATGCCTTCATCACTCGTGGCCGCACTGTGGCCATTTGCGGTCGGTGATTGGGGCAGACGATGGTGGCCATCAGGTTCCCGCCGAAAGCTGGTCTGGTCTGTAGCAAATTCCCAGTCTCGCGGTCTATGCTCAGTAGCGTGCAATCAGCAGTGAGGCCAGTGTCCAGTCTGGAAGCCACTCGCGGGGCGAGAGAACGTCCAAAGGTAGTAGCGCCAATTAGCACGATTTCTGGCTTATGCTGCTCAATCAACTGAGCGAGTACGTCGACATGTGTTTCATCATTGAAATGAGCCAGGCTAGGGTCGTCTAATACATACACCCGGTCTGCTCCGCAGGCAATCAGCTGTTGTGCAGCAGATTCGCAGCCAAATCCCAGCAGCGCTGCTGATACAGGGACCATCAGTGTGGTCGCCAGCCTCCTAGCCTCACCCAGCAGCTCAAACGCCACTTGTCTGACCTGGCCGTCCATCTGCTCAGCAAACACCCATATACCCTGATTAGCGGCGAGGTCTACAGCCTCAACGCTTGCTCGTTGCAACACAATTGCCTGAGCGCCACACTCCTCCACGCAGGCACCGCAGAGTGTGCAGCCTTCGGCAATCATTGCTATATCATCCACGATGGAAATCTGTCCAAAGGGGCAGGCGTTAACGCACTGCTCACACCCAGTGCACTTTTCCCGGGCAATACTAATCCCTGCCATCTGCTTCACCCTCCTGTACTAGCCGTCTGGCCACCAGCTTAGCGACCAACTGTTTGGCCTGCTCTGTCGGCGTTCCTGTAAATAGCTCGCTCTCGGTTGTTTGTGCTGGAATGAATGTCTTTACAACCTGTGTCGGAGAGCCTTTTAGCCCAATGCGCTTTTCATCAGCGTTGACATCATCTGCCGTCAACAGCTTTACCGGCGCTGACTGGGCCTGCCTTATTCCCCTGATGGAGGGAAGGCGGGGTACATTGATGTCCTTCACAACCGTAATCAACGCTGGTAGCGTCATTTCGATTGTTTCCTGGCCATCATCCGTGAGGCGGATGCAGCGAATCAGTTTCTCGTCCACATGTTCGATGCTCCGTACGTAGGTCGTGTGGGGGATGCCTAGCTTTTCGGCCAGGCTGGGTCCCACCTGGGCAGTATCTCCGTCCGTTGCCTGCTTGCCGCAGATGACTAGATCAAAAGCACCTGTCTGGCGTACTCCTCCAGCCAACGCCCAGGCTGTCGCCAACGAGTCGGCACCTGCGAACCTGCGGTCACTAAGCAGTACTGCTTCATCCACTCCCAGGGCCACGGTTTGCTTCAATAGTTCCGCCACGCTCGGAATGCCCATGCTTAAAGCAGTGACCTTGCCACCATGCTGCTGTTTTAGCCGGACTGCTTCCTCGATAGCGTAGGTGTCAAAGGGGTTGATGATCGCTTCCACCCCTTCACGAATCAAGGTGTTTGTCTCTTTGTTCAATTTGACCTCAGTTGAGGCTGGCACTTGCTTGACACAAGCGATAATCTGCAATGTTGACACCTACCTTTCCTGCTGCACTGGTGAGAACATATTGCCTGGACTGAGTAATCCTTTCGGGTCAAACAGTCGCTTGACCTCCCGCATCTTCTGCAGGCCTTCCTCGCCATACATGACCGCCAGAAAAGCAGTCTTCAGCTTGCCGATGCCGTGTTCGGCAGAAACTGTGCCACCAGCGCTGACCGCTTCCTGCGCCCAATCCAAATACAGCTCCTTGCCTCGCTGATAGTCTTCTAGTGAGCGAGGCAGAATGTTGACATGCACATGGTTGTTGCCGATATGGCCAAAAACCACAGCTTCCAGGCCTGTTTCAGCCAGCCGCCTGTCATACAACTCAAACATACTCGTCAAATGTTGATCGGGTACAGCCATATCCGTGCCGAGTTTGGTCAAAAATGGCTCTGTATTCCGTCGTTGGTCTATCAGCATGTTGACGCTCTCAGGAATGGCATGGCGAAAGAACTGCAATTTCTCCATGTCGCGGGGGTTCTGGGCCACCCAGGTATCTGTCTCATCGCCACCGCAGGAGGTGATTAGATCACCTAAGCTCAGGATCCATTCGGTAGCCTGCATATCGTTATCACCATGGAACTCAACATAGACAGCTGTATGATAATGTGACTTAATCTCCTGCAGTTGTCCAAAGGCAGCGTTATGCTCCCTTTCCTTCCTTAGCAGTTCCAGTGCCCGTGCATCGAAGAACTCAATTGCGACCGGCAGTTGGATGTCCGACTGACGTATTCCGTCGACCTGCTCGCCCCGGACTGCCCGCACAAAACGCAACGCGCTATCTTGATTGGGCAAGAAAACGGTCACTCCCCAGATAGCAGCAGGTGCAGGGAGCAGGCTCAGTTCGGCTTCGGTGACTATTCCTAAGGTGCCTTCAGAGCCGATGAAGATGTCCAACAGATCCATGTCCGGCTTGAGATAATACCCTGAGGCATTCTTCACATCAGGCATCTTGTATAACGGTAACGTGCCAGACAACTCGTTGCCGGCCTCACTTGCAACCCGGAACTGACCGTCTATAGTCCGGTGTTTACCTCTGACGAGCGAGAGAGAGGAGCCATCAGTCAGTAGTACCTTCACCGACTCTATGTGGTTTCTGGTTGGGCCGTAGTGATAAGAACGAGCTCCAGATGCGTTGCAGTTGATCATCCCACCAATCGAGGCAGAAGCCTCTGTCGGATCTGGGGAGAAGAACTGGGGGCCGCTCTGCTTGAGCAACTCTAATGCATCAACCGATTCCTGTGACCACAGAGTTGTATCAAACTGCATGTTCTCCAGTGCTTTGCGAACTTCCACCAAGAGGATACCAGGCTGCACACGGAGCAGAAACCGGCCATGGTCATAGCGCAATCCAGTGATCCTGTTCATCTTACTCAGGTTGATAACGTGTCCGCCGTAGGGCACTGCGCCGCCGGTAAGTCCAGTCCTGGCTCCCTGAACTGTGATAGGAATCTGCTCTGCGGCTAAAACCTTGACGATTTTCTCTAGCTCTTCCTCTGTGCGGGGAAAAGAGATGGAGTCTGCCTCGCCGATGCTGCGTGACTCATCCCGCAAGTACTCCCAATGCTCACTCTTCATGAATTTGGAAATCAATCCAACCATGCTTTTGCCTCCTTAACTGCACCTTGCCGACGTTTACTAAGCTCATCATATCATGCAACAATAGTGGAATATTTGGGCCTGGTAGGTGAAAAGTTTGCATATCGTGGGGTGATGGTTATAATGGAGTCAACCAGCATTTGCAGTGGGAGGGGGTAATAGGATGATGAGCGGACAGGCTGAGCTAAGCTCAGTGGGGTATCAAGTTAGTTACAATACTCATGCTAACTGGCATATGGCAGACTATCATTTCCATGAGTACTACGAAATTAACCTGGCGCTATCCGATAGTGTCAGCTTCTTCGTCGCTGGTCAGGTCTACCAGGCCGAGCGGGGTACCCTGTTCGCGTTCAATGACATGGATTTACACCGCAGTGTTTCGCCTCCTGGCGCGTTTCATGAGCGTTATGTGTTGTACTTTGCCCCTCAACTGGCGACGGAGCTATCCAGTAAAGAGACAAACCTGCTTGAGTGCTTTGTCAACCGCAGAGTTGGGGCGGTTCACAGCGTGTCCCTCAGTGCTACTCAGTTGGACAAGCTGATTGCACTGCTCCAACGGGCTGGACAAGAGGTGTCAGGCATTGGCTTTGGAGCGGACCTCAGACGTCGCATTGTCCTGACAGAAATCCTTCTGCTTGTTAATCAGGCGTTTGCATTATCTACTGCAGTTCAGCCGGCACGCCTACAACCAGAACTGCAGCGGGTGAGACCTGTGTTACATTTCATCGAGCAGCATTTGGCAGAAAATCTCTCCCTCAGCCGGCTGTCCGAAGAGTTCTACCTAAACAAGTATTACTTGGGACAGCTGTTCAAAAGGGCTACTGGCTTCACGATTAACGAGTACATCATCCATCGACGCGTGCTGAGAGCCCGGCAGCTCCTGCAGCGCAGGCTGTCGGTACAACAGGCCGGTCAAGCGGTCGGCTTCCGAAACAACTCGCATTTCATTCGGACCTTTAAGAAGTTGGTCGGTACTTCGCCGAAGCAGTACCAGCTGGGGACGTATCCGATAGAGCGTAGGGACTGACAGTTTGACGCCGCCGTTCGGCTGTTAGAAACTGCGGTCAAAAGACTACAGCGGCCAGTATGGCCGCTGTGGTTACTGAGCACCTAGCTCAATAAGATTGATAATATTCCTTAGTCTGTTCTGGTGGTTTGGATGGGAGCGTTCTCTGCCGAGTTCACTTAAGACGCCGGTTAATTCGTCAGCGACCGCAAGCACACGATCGCGTTTGGTGGCCATATACCAGCTGAGCTTATTGAGGTCAGTTGCAAAGGAGTCGCTTTCCTCCATGATCGCTTGCAGGAGGGTATTGGCAGTGTATACCAGTCCCGTAGCATGCTCGTAATCCCGGTTGGCTAAGGCATTAGCTGCACTAGTGAATGCAGAGCTTAGCATTTGCTCCTCTTCCCTTGTCCGCACTGAATGGCTGTGAAATAGCAGGCCGGATAGGAACAAGTTGCCGCACACTGAGATGATCAATAACAGTATCATGCTTCTCTTGGTCATAGAACAGTCCTCACTTTCTGTTGTAAGCGATGCAGTGTTACCCCAGGTCAATTATACCCATGGAAGAGAGCATCTGCCATATGCAGTTCGATAGCACGTGGAGCAGGTAAACCCGGTTACGACGATGAATCCTTGCATGGCGAGTTACGCCATCTGAATAACCAGCAGCAGATGGTCAGAAATGAGGAGGTATAAGCAATGCTAACCAGGCGCGCCAGGCTGGAAGACAGTGTACAAGTAAAGCAGCTGCTCAGCCGTGTTTGGGAAGACGATTACGTTGGATATCTTTGGGATGACTGGGTGGCCGGCGCGGGAGAGGGCGTGCCGCTTGTTGCCACGTTGGAAGATAAAGTGGTTGGAGTAGCTTACGTTCGCTTCATCGACGCCAGAGTAGCCTGGTTCATGTCTTTGCGAGTGGACCCTGACCATAGGCGCAACGGAGTCGGCGCGGCGCTTTCGCAAGCTTGCATGCAGCACGCCAGGCAAGCGGGGAGGGAAGTAGCCCGTTTGCTGATCGACACGGATAACCACGCTTCACAGGCATTGACCGAGCGAGCAGGATTCCGGCGTATTGTTACATACGAGAAGCTGGTTAAGCCGGTTGTAGCGATAGACGGTCCGGTACTGGCTCAACCTGATCTGGCGGAACTGCCGAGAGTGTTGGAACTGGCTCGAGAACAAGGCTACAAGTACTGGCATTGGGACTGGGAGACGCATGACCTGCAGTTTGCTGCAATTGAAGCCACCTGGCGCGATGGCGGGTTCAGGGTCCTGCCGGGGCAAGCGGCACAAGCGTACCTCGCGGTGTCTTATCACGATGAGGAAGTGGAAGTCTATCAGCCGGTTGGCGACCTTGACGTGTTGCTAGAGCTGCTGGGAGGCGTTGAACGTGAAGCGGCGCAACGTGGATTAACGTCAATAGAAGTTTTTCTGCCGCAAGACTCACCCTTCAGCGAGTCGTTTGTCACACGAGGTGGTCTGCGGCCGGTGGAGAACGACGGGTTTACTATCTGGGAATACAAGCTATAAACTAAGGGCCTCTCTGCGTTTGCAGAGAGGCCCTTAGTTTAACTCACAGCTACTTATCCTCCAGATACTCCTCCAGGCACTGACCAGCTTCCTTCATTGCCTCTGCGTGTTCCAATCCGACATAGCGGGAATGCCATGGCTCAAAATTGATGCCGGTAATCTCCTGCTTGTCGTCAGGATAGCGCAAAATGA
>JAWLDB010000121.1:0-8346 GCA_041686915.1 Bacillota bacterium | reverse complement strand
CCAGACTTCCGCCAACTGCGGCATTTTGGCTTTGACCTCCGCTGCGATACGGTCTTTGAACTGATTTTCCTGCTCACCGCTGAGGCGGTCTTTCATGTCTACACCAATCATGGCCAAGTTGCCGATAACGACTGCGTAACTTGCCTTAACACCGGTCATGCGGTTGACCATTTGCACAATCTGGTCAGCAACAGTAGGTTGAACCTGACTGTTTGGTGTTACCTGCGGTGTTTGCGGTGCAGTCGGCCCGGGCGCTGGGGCTGGACGCCTGAATGCTGCGCAACCGGATATTGAAGCGACGAATATTGCTAACAGAAGAAAAAACGCGAGTTTACGCTGCAATCTGTCTCACCTCCTTGTGTTTATCCTGCCCGACTAATAGTTTGATATGAGTTTTTGAATTGGAGCGATTAATACCAACATTTCTACTTGCTGCCATTTATCAGTTTTAGGTTGAGGAAAACTGTTTAGTTGGTAATATAAGCAAGTTGCGTTTCAACTGCTGCCTGCATAGCGGTTATCACCAGAACAGAGACTTAAGATAGGTCCTGGTTGACAGCTAGCCTGAGCCAAGGACAGTGCAGTATAATAGAGAGGAATTTTACATACGAATGGGTGGTAACTTGCGTATTCTCGTAACAAATGATGACGGCATTTTCGCGCCTGGGCTCAATCAACTCGTCAAGCACCTGTCCAGTTTTGCTGAGGTGCTGGTAGCTGCCCCTGACAGGGAGCGGAGTGCTACTGGGCACGCTATCACGATGCACGAACCGCTGAGGGCCGTGGAACGGGATGTGCCCGGGGCAACAAAAAGCTACGCCGTGTCCGGGACGCCCGCTGATTGCGTCAAACTGGCAATTGAAAGTCTGTTTCCCGGCGAAGTAGATTTGGTGGTATCAGGCATCAACCGCGGCGCTAATCTGGGTACAGACGTGCTCTATTCCGGCACCGTATCTGGCGCTTTGGAGGCAGTGATGCTAGACGTACCCGCCGTAGCCTTTTCCCTGTGTCACTATGGACAAGCTTGCTACGAACAACCAGCCAAGCTGGCAAGCTATCTTGTATCAACCGTATGGAACCAACCTTGGCCCGCAGATACTCTGCTAAACATCAACATTCCAGGTCCAGAATGTGACTACCCTAAAGGCGTGAAGGTAACAGTGTTAGGGAGGCGGCGCTATCAGAATGCTGTGCAGCGCAGGGAAGATCCGTGGGGAGGTACCTACTACTGGTTGGCTGGAGATATCGATGACAGTGACAATGCAGAACCGACGGACGTTTGGGCAGTTCAGCAGGGTTATGTTTCGATTACGCCCATCCACTTTGATCTCACCGATTACAAACTCTTGAAAACTATTGAGACATGGCAACTTTCCCTACCAGGTAAGGAACCTAAGTAGACTAGATGAGAGAGGTGCTTTAGCCGTGAGCGAGGAGAAAAAACAGGAAGAGAAATTGGTAGTGCTGGCTACACAGAAGATTGCTGCACATCCAGAATTGTACAAGATCGTAGACATGTGCAATCGTACTTTGAAGGATAGAAAGGTGATGTTTGGCCTAACCAAGACAGGCTCAAACGAGATGACCTTCAAGATCTACGAGATGTAGCCGTTTATGCCGCATGAAAGGCCCTGCCAATCGGCAGGGCCTTGAGTCTACTTATGTTTGGGGCTAGATTTGTCCGCTTCACGTATGCGAGTCGGCGAATAGTGAGTCGATTTCAGCACCGGTCGATGCCCCGACGTTGCCGAGTCGGTACGTACTTCAGATACTACCCCTATTTCATTGGCTAGTTCCAGATTCCACCGTTCTACATCAGCCAACATATTCTCATGTCGACGGGGTTTTTGTTTGCTCATTGTTTCACCGGCTCCTTGCATAAAAGATTTGGTTCAACGCATAGTTTTAACAGGACAAGCCGCAAGTATGCAGGAGCATGCAAATAATTAACAATATTTGCAGGTCGATCGTCAAACGCGTCGAATGAAAAGTAGGTAGTTAATTTCGATGATTTACATGGGGTGCCTGCGAACGGCAAGCATCCCCACAAGTTAGGAAGGAGGACATGCGCTTGGAGACAAAGGAATTTCTGAAGCAAATGGTCGAGGAGACCGGCGTTTCCGGTTACGAGTGCAAGGTAGCGCAACTGGTAAGGCAAACTTTCCAGGATGTTTGTGACGATGTGCGTACTGATGTGCTCGGTAATGTGATCGGGCTGCGTAAGGGAGAAGGGGAAGGCCCTCGCCCGAAGATAATGTTAGCTGGGCACATGGACGAGATTGGCCTGATGGTCACCAAGATCGATGACCGCGGTTTCCTCAGGTTCACCCAGGTGGGCGGAGTTGACCAACGCACGCTCGTTTCCCAGGAAGTAATCGTGCATGGCAAAGAGGATCTCTTCGGTTTGATCGGCCTGAAGCCACCCCACCTAATGGGCGCCGAAGACCGCAGCAAGGCAATCGCTATGCGTGACCTGGTGATCGACCTTGGCTTGCCGGTAGAGCGGGTGCGCGAGCTGGTCAGCGTGGGTGACATGGTCACAATCAACCGATCGTTTATCGAGCTTGGCAAGGAGACAGTATCTTGCAAGGCGATGGATGACCGGGCGGCAGTTGCGGTCATCTATGAGTGCCTAAAAGAGTTGACTAAGCTGCGCCATACCGCAGATGTGTATGCGGTTGCTACAGTGCAAGAGGAAGTCGGTCTGAAGGGCGCTACTGTCAGCGCGTATGGGATTGCCCCAGACATCGGCATAGCGCTTGACGTTTGCCACGGAGCGATGCCAGGGGTGCCTGAGCAGGATACCGCTCCGATGGGTAAAGGTCCTAACCTGGCCTTTGGCGCAAACATTCATCCGAAGGTGTTCGAGCAAATGGTCAAAGTGGCCAAGGAATATAACATCCCTTACAGCACTGACCCGACACCGGCCGGAACAGGCACTGATCTGTGGGCTATGCAGGTTACTCGTTCCGGCATCCCGACGGCTTTGATTTCCCTGCCGTCGCGCTACATGCATACCTCCGTTGAGACGGTCAACCTCAACGATGTGAAGATGTCAGGCAGGCTGTTGGCCATGTTCATAGCCAGCATTGATGCCGCCTTTGTGGAGGGATTGCTATGCTATTAAAGAAGCTGTCTGAAGCCTTTGGCCCTTCCGGTTTTGAGCACGAAGTTCGGGAAGTCTTGAAGGAAGAGCTGAAGGACCATGTCAAAGAGTGGAAATACGACGCCCTCGGCAACCTGATCGCTGTTAAACAGGCAGAGACAGGCCCGAAGGTAATGCTCGCGGCCCATATGGATGAGTGCGGCCTAATGATTAGCAGCATCGACAGTGCTGGCCTGCTACATTTTCATAAGGTAGGCGGCCTCGATGACCGTGTGTTGGTCTCCAAACCGGTTCTCATCGGCAAGAAGCGGGTCCCGGGCGTAATCGGGGCGAAGGCAATTCATCTGCAGCGTCCTGAGGAACGCACCCAGGTGATAGCACACCGTTCACTGTTCATTGACATTGGCGCCACGAGCAAGGAAGAAGCGCAGTCCATGGTCAGTGTTGGTGACTACGTCGTTTTCGCTACCACCTTCGGCGAGTTCGGCGAAGGCATGGTTAAGGGCAAGTCCTTTGACGACCGTGCAGGCTGCACTGTGCTAGCAGAAGTACTGAAGGAAGAATACAGTATGCCTGTCTTTGGTGCCTTCACTGTTCAGGAAGAGATCGGTCTCAGGGGAGCAGGAGTCGCAGCGTACGCGGTGGAGCCTGACCTGGCGATTGTGCTGGAAGGTACTACTTGTAGTGATGTACCTGATGCTGAGGCGCAGATGTACTGCACCAATATTGGCAATGGCCCGGCGATCACTATCATGGATGCCTCCGTTATCACCAACAAGAAGATGGTCGCAGAGCTCATCCGTCTGGCAGAAGAAAACAACATACCATATCAGTTCAAGCGATCCATCACCGGCGGTAGCGACGCAGGCCGCATCAATCAGACCAAGTCCGGTATCCCGGTTGTTGTCGTTTCGGTGCCGTGCCGCTACATTCACTCCCCGGTTTCGGCAATGAAGATTAGTGACCTGGAGTACACCACCCAGCTTGTAAAACTATTCCTGCGCAGTATTGAAGGAGGTTTTAGAGTATGAAGGAGTTAATCAAACGCCTGGTGGAGGCTTATGGCCCGGCTGGCAGCGAAGATCAAGTGCGCGCTCTAATTGGGAGCGAGATTAAAGACTATGTTGATGAAATGCACACAGACGCCCTGGGCAACCTGATCGCCATCAAGAAGGGCGGAGAGCAGAAGATCATGTTTGCCAGCCACATGGATGAAATAGGAGTTATGGTCACCCATATCGATGAAAAGGGTTTCCTGCGCTTTTACACTGTTGGCGGCATGTCTCCCCACAGCCTGATTGGCAATCGCTGCGTGTTTGAAAACGGGACCGTTGGCGTCTTCGGGTTCGAACGGGTAGACCACATCAAAGACCTGGCCATCAACAAGATGTTCATCGATATCGGCGTTGATAGCCGCGAAGAAGCCAAGGCCAAAGTCAAAATAGGAGACACGGCTGCCATTAAGCGCGAGTTTAATGATCTGGGCAATCGCCTTGTCTCCAAGGCAATGGATGACCGCGTTGCCTGCGCAGTCTTGATTGAGGCCCTCAAACAAGTTGAGAGGCCTGCATACGATATCTACGCAGTTTTCACCACTCAGGAGGAAGTCGGCCTGCGCGGAGCAAGAGTTGCAGCCTATGGCATCAGTCCTGACCTGGGGATCGCTATTGATGTAACCCGCACTGGTGATACCCCTAAAGGCATTACTATGGACGTAGAGTTAGGTAAGGGCCCAACCGTTAAGGTTAGGGATAGCAGCCTGCTTTGCACGCCCGCAGTTCGCCGTTTTATGCAAGGGGTCGCTGAGCAGAATGGAATTGAATATCAGCTTGAGGTTTTGGAGGCAGGCGGTACTGACGCCGGCGCGATTCAGCTGACCAAGAGCGGCATTCCGGCAGGTGTCATGTCCATCCCGTGCCGCTATATCCATACGGCTTCTGAGATGGTGGACTACCGTGACCTCGAGAATGGCGTCAAGCTATTGACCAAGATCATGGAGACCCCATACAACGGCTAATCACTTACATGCTTGAGGCACCCGTACGGGTGCCTTTTCTTGTGCCTGACACCTGTGTTCTATGACCCCCGTGATCAGAATAGTCTGGTAATGACTTCATAGGGCTAGAAAGACAGGGGGAGAAGGCATGCTGCGAGACTGGGAGATAGTTGAGTATAGGGAGCAGATCATGGTACTTATCCATGGCGATGAGATCTACGGCCGATTAGTGCGGGAAGCATTTCCGGACGTGCCGAGTACTAGTGACTTTGCTGACGCCAGCGGCGAATATAGTTTCGCCTTTAGTCTGTTACGGCTGCCCAATGTAGCAGAACGGGTAGGATATCTACTTAGGGCGCTGTCAGGTGTACTAGTGCTGCCAGATAGTACGTATACCCGTGGCTTTGCGCTGGACTGGTACAGCGTACCTGGACAGAAGCCGCGCAAGCGAACTGAACTAGGGCAGCTACTGTTTGAGTACAAATATCAGACTAAGTACGGAAACGTGGAACAGCTCGCCGTGCAGGTATCCCGTTTCATCAAACACCATCCGCTATATCAGACAGCCGACTTCATCGTGCCTGTCCCGGTCAATGACAGCTCACGTCCGTTCGATCTGGTTGGTCGCTTGGCAGAATTGGCAGGGACCATGGCTAACATACCGGTACTAGGGAACATGCTGCAGAAGACCCGTGGCTCAGTGTCACAGCGTACTCTGCGTGACCAGCGAACGAAGCAGGACAATGTGCAGGGTCTCTATAATTGCCTCAACAGCAGCCTGATCAAGGGGAGGAGCATAGTGCTCTTTGATGACATCTATGATACTGGAGCAAGCATGGCAGATGCTGCCCGTGCTCTGTGCGAAGCTGGCTCAAAGCAGGTCTATGCATTGACCATGACACGCACGAGCCGTGGCATGAGGACAGATACAGAATTCGAGGCAGAAGAGTTATACTAAAGGAGACCCTTCAGGCAGCAGCGACCGGTAACGCAGCCCAGAAAAGGGTTGCGTTTTGCTGTATTGCCTAACCTCGCTAGTTGCAAGCAATGAGTGGAAGTAAGCACCACCAGGTCGGCACATACTAGATAGCAGTACTCTTCTAGTGTATTCAGTCCTTTGCCTCCAGCTATGAGTTTTAAAAGCAGGATAACCGGCTATCGGGGCGAATAATGGATAAGACTTAAGTGAAACACCAGCTGGGCTTCACAGATGGTTTTGGCTGGTTGGGTTGTCTGCATAGAATAGCGTGAGGGCAGGCCAAATCAGGCCGGTCCAACACGCTGAGGGTAGGGGGATTTCAGCTTGATCAACGAACCGTTTGGCCGCGAGCCACGCCGTACAACACGCCATTACCTCAATATTATCGCGCTGCTGATTGTAGTGTTTGTGGCAGGTACCTTTTTTGGGGCTAATGCGAGAGGTCTCACACAGTATTTTGGTTTCCAGAGTGGGACTGGAAACTTTGGTAAGGTGGACGCCATCTATAACTACGTAAGTGACTACCACGTGAACCCTGAGGCTATCGATCAGACTCAAGCCGTCGACAACGCTATCAGGGGCATGCTAGGCATGGTGGATGGGGGCTATACCCGTTATGAGACTGCGGAAGAAGCAGCGCAGTTCAATCAGTCTGCTATTGAAGGTGAATATGCAGGGATTGGTATCCAATCAATATATACTCCAACCGAACTGATAGTCGAGATTGTTTTCCGGGGTTCTCCGGCGGAAAAGGCTGGAGTAAAGGTACGAGACCATATCATCGCTGTAGACGGTGAGCCGGTTAAAGGTAAAACTCAGAAAGAAGTCAACAGCCGCATACGTGGTACCGAGGGGACTGAGGTCACGCTGACAGTGCTGCGCGAAGGCGTCGACGAGCCGCTGCGTATCACGATTACCAGAGGCAAGATTAAAATCCCGGTAGTTGACTGGAAAATGGAGGGCGAGATTGGCCACCTGATCCATACCAGCTTCACTGAGCCATCGCCTAATCAGTTGAGGGCGGGTATTGAGGCTCTGAAGGCGGAAGGCGCCAAGGCAATCTTGCTCGATTTGCGCTCAAACCCTGGCGGACTGCTTAACGCAGCCGAGTCCATCGTAGATTTCTTCCTGCCAAAGGGTCAAGTGATAGTTAGACAAGTAGATCGCAATGGCACTGAGCAGGTTAGTTCCACCCGCTATGACACCGTCTATGCAGGTCCATTATATGTGCTGCTCAACGAGGGTAGCGCATCGGCGTCGGAAGTCGTTTCCGGAGCGTTGCAGGATCATGACCGCGCTACTTTGCTCGGAGTAACCTCGTTTGGCAAAGGGACGGTTCAGGTACCATACGGGCTGGTTGATGGTTCCCGCGTATGGATAACGCAATACCGCTATCTGACCCCGGATGGTCGTGACATCAACGCAACCGGCTTAACGCCTGACGTGGAGATTGTGCAGCCTGATGGAGCAAAGTCAGATATACAGTTGCAGCGAGCGCTGGAATACATTGAAAACGACTTGACTAAACGATAAGCGCTGTCTGTACTGTATAGGGTAACCGGCTCACAAAATAACAGAAATAACAGGAGGCACCTATGATATATCCAGCAACTCTTGCTTTGATACCACTTGCATATCTACTAGGCAGTTTCCCTAGCGCCTATGTGGCCGGAAAGTTGTTCAAGAAGATTGACATCACCCAGCACGGCAGCGGGAATGTTGGCGGAACCAACGCGATTAGGGTACTAGGGGTAGGCCCCGGACTTCTGGTGGGCGTGGTTGATATCTCTAAGGCGTTATTGCCTACCTTGTGGGCACAGCAGCTGTTCGGTGGCAATGCATTACCAACGCTGCTCGTTGCTCTGGGGGCTATCCTTGGGCATAACTATTCGGTCTTTTTACGCTTCAAGGGTGGCAAAGGCATTGCTACTACCATCGGAGCTTCTGTTGCGCTTTTCCCGCAGCTGGTGTTCTGGTTGGTTTTGCTCGGTGTAGCAGTAATCGCTGTCACCCGCTATGTTTCGGTAGGGTCAATGTTGTTAGTGACAGCGTTGCCTGTAGCTTTGGCGCTGCGCGGAGCGTCAGCTCCCGAGGTCGCCTTCGGAGCAATGCTGGCCGTGCTAGGCATATACCTGCATAGGTCCAATATCCAGCGTTTGTTAGCAGTTACCGAAAACCGTATTGGTAAGAAGAAACAGTTATAAAAACAGAGCCGACGCACGCGTCGGCTCTGTTTTTATAATCAATAGTTTTGAAGAAGACTGC